>DATFEU010000243.1:0-5071 GCA_035250725.1 Actinomycetota bacterium | reverse complement strand
TCCGGCTCGCAGATCGGGCACAAGGAGTCCATGAAGGACACGGCCAGGGTGCTCGGCAGGACCTTCGACGGGATCGAGTACCGCGGGTTCGCGCAGGAGACGGTCGAGATCCTGGCCGAGTTCGCGGGGGTCCCGGTCTGGAACGGTCTGACCGACGAGTTCCACCCCACCCAGACCCTCGCCGACGTCCTCACGATGACGGAGCACAGCGACAAGCATCTCGGCGAGATCGCGTACTGCTATCTGGGCGATGCCCGCAACAACATGGGGAACTCGCTGATGGCAGCCGGCTGCACGTTCGGCATGGACGTCAGGCTCTGCGCGCCCGAGCACCTCTGGCCCGAGGAAGAGCTCGTCAAGACCTGCCGCGAGATCGCGGAGCAGACCGGCGCGCGGCTGACGCTGACGGCGGACGTGGACGAGGGCGTGAAGGGCGTCGACTATCTCTACACCGACGTGTGGGTGTCGATGGGCGAGGACAAGGCGGTGTGGGAGGAGCGGATCAAGCTCCTCAAGCCGTACCAGGTGAACGGCGACGTGATCAAGCGAACCGGGAATCCGAGCGTGCGCTTCCTTCACTGCCTGCCCGCGTTCCACAACCGCGAGACCAAGGTCGGCGAGGAGATCTTCGAGAAGTACGGGCTCGACGGCATGGAGGTCACCGACGAGGTGTTCGAGTCCGAGTATTCGATCGTGTTCGACCAGGCCGAGAACCGGATGCACACGATCAAGGCCGTCATGGTGGCCACGCTCGGCGACTGAGCGACGACGAGCATGCGGGTGGTCGTGGCCCTCGGAGGCAACGCGCTCCTCAAGCGAGGGGAGCCGATGACGGCCGACGTCCAACGGGCCAACGTGAGGACCGCCGCGTCGCCGCTCGCGGCGGTCGCTTCGAAGCACCAGCTCGTGCTCTCGCACGGCAACGGGCCGCAGGTCGGACTCCTCGCGTTGCAAGCCGCGGCGTACACGGACGTCGAGGCGTACCCCCTGGACGTGCTCGGCGCGCAGACCGAGGGGATGATCGGCTACATGCTCGAGCAGGAGCTCGGCAACGTGCTGCCGTTCGAGGTGCCGTTCGCCACGATCCTGACGATGGTCGAGGTCGATCCGGCCGATCCGGCGTTCGGCGACCCGACCAAGTTCGTCGGCCCCGTCTATGACAAGGCCGAGGCGGACCGGCTCGCGGCGGAGAAGGAGTGGGTCTTCAAGCAGGACGGCGACACGTGGCGTCGGGTCGTGCCCTCGCCCGAGCCCAAGCGCATCTTCGAGATCCGTCCGATCCGCTGGCTGCTCGAGAAAGACGCGGTCGTGATCTGCGCGGGCGGCGGCGGCGTCCCGACGATGTACGACACGAGCAAGGAGCGGTTCCTCGTGGGGGTCGAGGCGGTGATCGACAAGGACTTCGCGAGCGAGCTCCTCGCCCGGGAGGTGGAGGCCGACCTGTTCGTGATGGCGACGGACGTGGACGGCGTCTACGCCGACTGGGGCACGCCGGAGCAGCGCCGGCTCGAACGCGTGACGGCGAACGAGCTCGGAGCGTCCGAGTTCGCCGCGGGATCGATGGGCCCGAAGGTCCAGGCCGCGGTCCGGTTCGTCGAGGCGACGGGCAAGCGCTCGGCGATCGGAAGTCTCGAGCAGATCGAAGCGATCGTGGACGGCGAGGCGGGGACGCAAGTGGTGCCCTCGTGAGCGCCGCGGGAACGGAGGGGTGATGGCGGAGTTCGGCGTCCACTCGGAAGTTGGCAAGCTTCGCAAGGTGATGGTGCACCGCCCGGAGCTCAGCCTCCAGCGGCTGACCCCGTCGAACCACGACGAGCTGCTGTTCGACGACGTGCTGTGGGTCGAGCGCGCGCAGTACGAGCACGATCGGTTCGTCGAGAAGATGCGCGCTCGAGGGGTCGAGGTCTTCCTGTTCCGAGACCTTCTCGGCGAGGCGCTCGGGGCGAGCGACGAGGGGCGTCGGAGACTGATCGAGGTCGCCGCATCGGAGTACACGGTCGGCGTGTCGATGGTGGACGAGGTCCGCAACGCACTCTCGGCCCTTCCTCCGGACGATCTCGCCAAGCACCTGATCGGAGGTCTGACGGTCGCCGAGTCCGGGATCGACCTCGGGAAGTTCAAGGAATTCTCCCTGCCGGCCGCGGCGCTCGAGGACGAGGGCACGTTCATCCTGCCTCCCCTCCCGAACACGCTGTTCACGCGCGATTCGTCGTGCTGGATCTACGGGGGCGTCTCGATCAACCCGATGTACTGGCCGGCCCGCCGACTCGAGGCGTACAACGTCGCGGCGATCTATCGGGCACATCCGATGTTCGAGGACGGTGGCTTCGAATACTGGTATCCGCCGCTCGGCGACGACGGCCGGTTCCAGGTGGCCGACTTCGGCCGGGCCTCGCTCGAGGGCGGGGACGTGCAGCCGATCGGCAACGGGACCGTGCTGATCGGCCTGTCCGAACGGACGCAGGCGCGGATGATCGAGCAGATCGCCAGGGCGCTGTTCGACAAGGGCGCCGCGGAGCGAGTGATCGCCGTCGTGATGACGAAGGATCGCGCGCACATGCACCTCGACACCGTCTTCACGATGCTGGACCGGGACACGGTGACGGTGTATCCCAGGGTGATGGATCAGGTTCGGGCGATCAGCCTGCGACCCGGCGCCAACGGGCGGTTCCATGTCACCGAGGAGCCCGGCTTCTTGCCGGCGGTCGCGGACGCGCTCGGCGTCAAGGCCCTCAAGGTCGTCGAGACCGGGGGCGATCGCTATCAGCAGGAGCGGGAGCAGTGGGACGACGGCAACAACGTGGTCGCGCTCGAGCCCGGCGTCGTGGTCGCGTACGAGCGGAACACCTACACGATCGCGAAGATGCGCGAGGCCGGCATCGACGTGATCACGATCGAGGGATTCGAGCTCGGCAAGGGACGCGGGGGAGGGCACTGCATGACCTGCCCGATGCTCCGCGATCCGCTCTAGGGATCGCCAGCTGAAGGGGGGAGCGATGAGCGACGCTCCGCGGTGGGTGGTCGTGGTCGTGGTGGCGCTGGTCCTGATCGGGTTGCTCGCCTTCGCACGCGGCCGAGACCATCGGCGGGGGGACGAAACGGGATCAGGATCGATCGGAAGCGTCGTCATCGTGACCGGGCAGTAGGCGCCGGTCGTGACCGAGTCGCCGTTGGCGCAACAGGACCGGCAGCCGCGGCCGCCGACGCTGCTCGATTCGATCTTGCCGATCGGCGTGCTGATCGTGCTGATCGCGAGCACGATCGTCCTGTTCGGCGTGGCGGCGACCGACGGTCCTTTGCAGGTCGCTCTGTTCCTGAGCGCGGCGTTCGCGAGCCTGATCGCGTTCAAGAACGGCTACACGGTGGCGGCGATCGCCGATGCCGCGGTCGGCGGCGTGACGTCAGCCATCGGCGCGGTCTTCATCCTGCTCGCCGTCGGGGCGCTGATCGGCACGTGGAACATGGCCGGGACGATCCCGACGGTCGTCGACTACGGCATCGGGTTGCTGTCCCCGACGTGGTTCTACGTGGCCTCGGCCGTGATCTGCGCCCTGGTCGGGGTGATCACCGGCAGCTCGTGGACCACCGCGGGCACGCTCGGCGTCGCGTTCGTCGGCATGGCGAACGTCCTGGGTCTGTCCGAGGCGATCGCAGCCGGCGCCGTGATCTGCGGCGCGTACTTCGGCGACAAGATGACCCCGCTGTCCGAGACGACGATCCTGGTCCCGAAGCTCGTCGGCGGCGGACTCACCGTGGGCGAACACGTCCGCAACATGTTCTGGACCGCCGGGCCGGCGCTCGGGATCAGCCTCGTGCTCTTCCTGATCATCGGACTGAATGCCGAGCCGACCGGGGCCGCAAGCACCGAGGCGGCGCAACGAGCGCTGGAGGCCGAGTTCAACATCTCGCCGCTGAACCTGCTCCCGGTGCTACTGCTCGTCGTGTTCTCGATCATGAAGTTCCCCCCATTCCTTTCGATCCTGGGGTCGGCGTTGTTCGCGGGCATCCTGGCGTGCTTCACGCAGTGGACGGTGGTCCAGGCCTTCGTCGACGACCCGAGCCTCGGCCCCGTCGCGACGGGGGTGAAGGCGATCTTCGGGTCGATGGCGACCGGATTCGTCAGCAACACCGGCAATGAGGCCATCGACCAGCTGTTTTCGCGCGGCGGCATGGCGAGCCTGCTCACGACCGTGTGGCTCGTGCTCGGTGCCCTCTCATTCGCCGCGGTCGTCGAGCACGCCGGCTTCCTGAACCGCCTGCTCGCACCCGTCGTTGCTCGCGCGAGGACACGCGGGAGGCTGATCCTCGCGGTCAACGCGAGCGGGATCGGGCTGAACGTGATCGCCGGCGACCAGTACGTCGCCGATGTTCTGCCGGCGCGGATGTTCCGCGAAGAGTTCGCCCGTCGAGGACTCGCCCCCCAGGCCCTGTCGCGCGCGGTCGAGGACTCGGGCACGGTCACGTCCGTTCTGGTGCCTTGGAACACGTGCGGCGCCTACATCTCGGGCGTCCTGGGGGTCTCGACGGCCGCCTACCTGCCGTACTGCTTCTTCAACATCCTCAGCCCGATCCTCGACGTCCTGTTCGGATTCATCGGCTTCAAGGTCCCGACGGTCCCGGCGTCGGAAGCGACCGCCGACGTCCCACCCGGCGAGGCTGCGCCTGGCCTCGCCCCCGCGTGAGGAGGTGCATGTGAGCGACCAGGCCGCTACCGAGGCGCCCCCGGACAGGAAGAAGCGATTCACGTTGCCGTCGGCCTACACGATCCTGTTCATCCTGATCCTGCTCGCCGCGATCGCGACGTGGATCGTGCCCGCCGGTACGTACGACCTCAACGAGGAGGCGGAGCCGCTCCCCGGCACCTACCACGAGGTCGAGTCGAAGCCGGCCGACATCCTCGTCGACTCGCTCACGGCGCCGATCAACGGGTTGTACGGGATCGAGAACAAGAAGGGGAACATCAACTACTACAACTCGGGCACGCTGTTCGGCGCGATCGACGTCGCGCTGTTCATCATCGTGATCGGCGGGTTCCTCGGCGTCACGATGAAGACGGGGGCGATCCAGGCAG
>DATFEU010000232.1:0-21560 GCA_035250725.1 Actinomycetota bacterium | reverse complement strand
CGACTACCACGGGGCGGCCGATGCCGAGCGGGTCGTGCTGGTGATGGGCTCGGGCCACGGTGCCGTGGAGGAGACCGTCGACACGCTCGTCGCCCATGGCGAGAGGGTCGGCGTCGTGAACGTCAGGCTCTACCGGCCGTTCTCCGCCGAGGCTCTCGCAGGCGCGTTGCCGCTCACCGTTCGGGCGATCGGCGTTCTCGACAGGACGAAGGAGCCGGGGGCGCCCGGTGAGCCGCTCTACCAGGACGTCGTGACCGCGCTCACCGAGCTGGCCTCGAAGGGCGCCGACGTCCCGATGCCGAAGGTGATCGGCGGCCGGTACGGGCTCGCCTCGAAGGAGTTCGACACCGCGATGGCGAAGGCGGTCTTCGACGAGCTCGCCAAGGACCAAGCGAAGAACCACTTCACGGTCGGCATCGTGGACGACGTCTCGCACACCTCGCTCGAGGTCGACCGCTCGTTCACGACGGAGCCGGACGATGTCGTCCGAGCGGTCTTCTACGGGCTCGGCGCGGATGGGACGGTGAGCGCCAACAAGAGCTCGGTGAAGATCATCGGCGAGGGAACGGACCTGTACGCACAGGGCTACTTCGTCTACGACTCCAAGAAGTCGGGCTCGATGACAACCTCCCACCTGCGGTTCGGGCAGCAACCGATCCGCTCGACCTACCTGATCGGCTCGGGCCAAGCCGACTTCGTCGCCTGCCACCAGTTCGGCTTCCTCGAGCGCCTGGACGTCCTCGACGCTGCGGCGCCTGGCGCGATCTTCCTGCTGAACAGCCCGTTCGGGCCGGAGACCGTGTGGGACCGCATGCCGGTCGAGATCCAGCGGTCGATCCTCGAGAAGCGGCTGCGGTTCTACGTCGTCGACGCGCAGAGGATCGCAGCCATGGCGGGGCTCGGCCCGCGGGTGAACACGATCCTGCAGACCTGCTTCTTCGCGCTCGTGGGCGTCCTCGATCGGACGGATGCCCTGGGTCGGATCAAGGCTGCCATCGAGAAGAGCTACGGGAAGCGAGGCCGATCGGTCGTCGAGCAGAACTTCGCAGCGGTCGACGCAGCGCTGGACGGCTTGCGGGAGGTGCGGCTGCCCACGGCGACGTCCGGCGATCGACGCCGGATCCCCCCGGTTCCCAAGACAGCCCCCGACTTCGTCCAGCGCGTGACCGCGATGATGATCGCCGGTAAGGGCGACCTCCTCCCGGTCTCCGCGTTGCCGGTCGACGGGACGTTCCCGACCGACACCGCTCGGTGGGAGGATCGCTCGATCGCGAACGAGATCCCGATCTGGGATCCGGACATCTGCATCGACTGCGCGAAATGCGCGCTCGTCTGTCCGCATGCGGCGATCCGGATGAAGGTGTACGAGCCGATCGGAGCCGACCACGCGCCGGCGGCGTTCCGGCACAAGGAGTGGCGCGACCGCGAGGATCCGGGGAGGTGGATGACGATCCAGGTCGTCCCCGACGACTGCACCGGATGCGGCGTGTGCGTCGACGTCTGCCCCGCGCGTTCCAAGGAGGTCGCAAAGCACAAGGCGATCGACATGGAACCGAAGCTCGAGCACCTCGATGCCGAGCGGGCGGGCTTCGACTTCTTCCTGCAGATCCCGCCGGCCGATCGCCGTGACGTGAAGGTCGCGTCGATCAAGGGCTCGCAGATGCTCGAGCCGCTGTTCGGGGCCAGCGGGGCGTGCGCGGGCTGTGGGGAGACGCCCTACCTCAAGCTCCTCTCGCAGATGTACGGAGACCGGATCCTGGTCGCCAACGCGACCGGCTGCTCGTCGATCTACGGGGGGAACCTCCCGACCACGCCGTGGTCGCGCGATGCGGACGGTCGCGGCCCGGCGTGGTCGAACTCGCTGTTCGAGGACAACGCGGAGTTCGGCCTCGGGATGCGTCTCGCGCTCGACCACCAGGCGGCGTACGCCCGGTCGCTGCTCGAGCGCCTCGGCCCGAGCCTCGATCCCGCCCTGGCGAAGGCGATCCTGGATGCCGCTCAGGACGACGAGTCGCAGCTCGCCGAGCAGCGCGACCGCATCGCCGGGCTGAAGCGCCGGCTCGACGCCCGGCGGGACGATGCCTCCAGGGACCTTCTCACGGTCGCCGACGCCCTGGCGCGCAAGACGGTGTGGATCGTCGGAGGCGACGGGTGGGCGTACGACATCGGGTTCGGGGGCCTGGATCACGTGCTCGCGAGCGGGCGCGACGTCAACGTGCTCGTCCTCGACACCCAGGTCTATTCGAACACGGGGGGCCAGGCATCGAAGGCGACGCCCCGGGGTGCGGTCGCGAAGTTCGCGGCGGCCGGAAAGCCCACCGGACGCAAGGACCTGGGGCTGTTCGCCACGGGGTACGGCGACGTCTACGTGGCACAGGTGGCGCTCGGCGCCGACAACGCGCAGACGGTGAAGGCGTTCGCGGAGGCCGAGTCCTGGCCGGGGCCGTCGCTGATCATCGCCTACTCGACGTGCATCGCCCACGGGATCGACATGTCGATCTCGATGTCGCACCAGACCGAGGCGGCGCGGAGCGGGTTCTGGCCGCTCTGGCGCTACGACCCGCGGCTGGCCAGGGAGGGCCGCCGCCCGATGCAGCTGGACAGCCGCTCGGCGTCGCAGCCGCTGGCCACGTTCCAGGCCAAGGAGGCTCGGTTCGCGATGCTGGCCCGGACACGGCCGCAGGAGCACCGGGAGCTCCAGCGACTCGCGCAGGCGGACGCGGACGAACGGCGCCGGCTCTACGAGCAGCTGGCCGGCGTCGAGCGAGACCTTCCGGGACGGATGCCACGGGAGGACGGGACGGGATCCCCCGAGATGGAGGTGGCGGAGACATGAGCGTGGACCTTCGAACGACCTATCTGGGGCTCGAGCTCTCGAACCCCCTTGTGCCGTCGGCATCCACCCTCTCGGCGCGGATCGACACCCTGCGGCGGTTGCAGGATGCGGGGGCGTCGGCGGTCGTGATGCAGTCCCTGTTCGAAGAGCAGATCGAACACGAGGAGCTGCAGACCCACCGCGTGATCGAGACGGGGGCCGAGTCATTCCCCGAGGCCCTCTCGTACGTTCCCGAGCTCGAGGACTACAACACGGGTCCCGACGAGTACCTCCGGTACCTCGAGTCCTGCCGCAAGGAGCTCGAGATCCCGGTGATCGGCTCGTTGAACGGCGCCACCGAGGGCGGTTGGGTCCGGTACGCGAAGCTGATCGAGGACGCCGGCGCCGACGCGCTCGAGCTCAACGTGTACTTCGTGGCATCGGATCCGGACGAGAGCGGCTGGGAGGTGGAGCGCCGGTACCTCGACCTCGTGGCGGCCGTGCGCACGAGCATCACGATCCCGCTCGCCGTCAAGGTGGGGCCGCACTTCTCGTCGATGGCGAACATGGCTCGCCAGCTGGACGAGGCGGGGGCCGACGGGCTCGTGCTGTTCAACCGGTTCCTCCAGCCGGACATCGACCTCGACACGCTGCAGGTGGACACCAGGCTGCACCTGTCGACGAGCGACGAGGTCCTCCTGCCGCTGCGCTGGATCGCGATCCTGCACGGGCACGTGTCGTGCTCGCTCGCGGCGACCACCGGGGTCTGGTCGGCCGAGGACGCGGTGAAGCTCCTGCTCGCTGGCGCCGACGTGACGATGATGGCGAGCGCGCTCTTCCGGCACGGCCCGGAGCACCTCGGGACGATCCTCGAGGGCGTCCGGACGTGGCTCGAGGAGCATGAGTACACGAGCGTCGAGCAGCTGAAGGGCAGCATGAGCCAGGCGAACGTCCCCGACCCGGTCGCGTATGCGCGGTCGAACTACGTGCAGATGCTCGTGAGCTACGTGAGCCCCTACGACTGGCGCGGGATCCCGGGGTCCGTCCAGACCTGAGGCGGTCAGCCCCGGCATCAGCCTGTCGATCCCTCGCACAGGTGGCCGTCCGTCCCGCGCACCGAGGGCCGGAGGGCCCCCACCGCCACGGTCGGCCGGTTCGATACTCCAACCGAGGCCGAAGAACGGTCTCACAAAGGGGGTGACAACGATGACCCGCCACCACTTCTGGGGCAGGCGGCATCGGAAGGCCCTCCCTCACGAGGACCACCCGTTCCCTCACGACCTCCTCGTCGGGCCCCACGCCGATCGGAAGTCGGAGCCTGGAGGGACACCCGGACATCGCGTGCCGGTCGCAGCCGAGAACGAATGCGCCCACCTGCTGGCGAACGAGGCTCGACAGACGCTGCACCGCTTCGGTGTGAGCGATCCCGAGATCCTCGAGCTCGCCCAGGACTTCATCGCGGAGGACCGGGGTCAGGGGACGGAGGACTTCGAGGGCTGGGCGATGTTCCAACACTCGATGCGAACCCCCCAGCTCGCGGGCTGAACAGGAGGGAGGCTGCATGAACCTCGAAACGGAGCGACAGCTCCGAAGGCTCGTCGGCGTTCCGCTCGAGTCCAACGCGGACGAGGCTCGGGTCGCCCTGGTGCCCACCGTGATCCCACAACTTACGCGGTCGGGCCTCGAGGTCGTCGTCGAGCGGGGGGCGGGGACGTCGGCGGGCTTCCCGGACGATGCGTACGAGTCCCACGGCGCTCGGCTCGGGAGCCGAGAGGACGTGCTCGAAGCCGACATCGTCGTCCGGGTTCGAGGGTGGGGAGTCGACGACGACGGATCCCTCGGCGTGTCGCATCCCGATCAGGTCGTGATCGGGATGGCCGACCCGCTCGGCTCGCCACTCGCTGTCCGGGCGGCGGCCGATCACAAGCTCATCGCGATCGCGCTCGACCTCATACCGCGGATCACGCGAGCACAAGCGATGGATGCCCTCTCGTCGCAGGCCACGGTCACCGGCTACCGGGCAGTCCTGTTGGCGGCGGACCGGCTGCCGAAGATGTTGCCGATGCTGACCACCGCGGCGGGAACGATCCCCCCGGCGCAGGTGTTCGTGGTCGGAGCGGGTGTCGCGGGGCTCCAGGCGATCGCCACGGCTCGAAGGCTCGGCGCGGTGGTGCAGGCCTACGACGTTCGTCCGGCCGCGCAGGAGGACATCGAGAGCCTGGGCGCGCGGAGCGTCCTGCTCCCGCTCGCCCCCGGCGATGCGGGCGATGCCGGCGGATATGCCAAGGAACTCAGCGAGGCGTTCTACCGACGCCAGCAGGAGTTGCTGGCGGAGGTCGCTGCCGGGGTCGACGTGCTCGTCACGACCGCGATGATCCCAGGGGCCCCGGCTCCGTTGCTGATCACCGCGACGGCGGTCGCGCGCATGCAGCCCGGCTCGGTCATCGTCGACTGCGCCGCGGAGCGCGGGGGGAACTGCGCGCTCACCCGCGCCGACGAGACCGTCGTCACGGATAACGGGGTGACGATCCTGGGGCCGACCAATCTCCCATCGACGGTCCCCCACGACGCGAGCCTCATGTACGCGAAGAACGTCGCCGCGCTCCTGGGTCTGATCACACGGGAAGGTCGGCTCGCGCTGGATGAGGAGGACGAGATCGTTCGACAGACGGTCGTGACGAGAGACGGCGAGATCGTCAACGGGCGCGTCCTCCGTGCGCTCGAGGAGGTGCGAGATGTCTGACACGCTCGAGGTCAGCCTGTTCATCTTCATCCTCGCCTCCTTCCTCGGCTACGCCGTGATCACCCGGGTTCCGGGGCTCCTCCACACACCGCTGATGTCGCTCACGAACGCGCTGTCGGCGATCTCCATCGTCGGCTCGCTGATCCTTGCCGGCGCGGGACAGGAGGCGTTCGCGACCGTCCTGGGCGCCGTCGCCGTGTTCGCGTCGACGACGAACATCGTGTCCGGCTTCCTCATCACGGATCGCATGCTGAAGATGTTCAGACGGCGCGAAGACCGCCAAGCGCCGCAGGATCCGACGCCGAAGGGAGCGTCGTCATGAGCGACCTCATGAACGACACGCTCCTCCCCCTCGCGTACCTCTTCGCCGTCGCGTGCTTCGTCCTGGCCCTCAAGTGGCTGTCGCACCCGACCACGGCGAGGCGAGGCGTCAAGACCGGCGAGGTAGGGATGCTCGTAGCGGTCGTCGCGACGCTCTTCGAGTTCGAGATCGTGGAATACCAGTGGATCGCGATCGCGATCGTGGCCGGCGTGGCCCTGGGCGTGCCCCTCGGCCTGCTGGTCCCGATGACCGCGGTGCCGCAGCGGACCGCGCTCTCGCACGCTTTCGGCGCGCTCGCGGCCGGCCTCGTCGGCACGGCCGAGTACTACTTGCAGCGCCCCGCGATCGATGAGAGCACCATGGTCGCCCTCGGCCTCGAGGTCGTGCTCGGCTTCCTGACCTTCACCGGATCGCTGATCGCCGCCGGCAAGCTGCAAGGGATCGTCCGGGACCGGCCGTGGGTCTACCGCGGCCAGAACCTCGCGAACCTGTCGATCCTCGGGGCGGCGCTCGTCATGGTCGGTCTGCTGGTGGTCGACCCTGGCGCCGCGGTGCTCTTCCCGGCCATCATCGTCGTTTCGCTCGTGTTCGGCGTGATGCTCGTGGTCCGTATCGGCGGCGCAGACATGCCGACCGTGATCTCCCTGCTCAATGGCTTCGCCGGGTTGTCGGCGTCGATGATGGGTTTCGTCCTCGACAACAAGCTGTTGATCGTCGCCGGCGCCCTCGACGGATCCAGCGGGTTGTTCCTGTCGATCGTGATGTGCAAGGCGATGAGTCGGTCGTTCGTCAACGTCCTATTCGGCGGCTTCGGCGCCGAGTCTGCGGCCGGCGAAGCGATCGAACAGCGGCCCGTCCGCAGCGTCGATCCTGAGGAGACCGCGTTCCTGCTCGATTCGGCCCGATCGGTCGTGGTCGTTCCCGGATACGGGATGGCGGCGGCTCAAGCCCAGCACAAGGTCCGCGAACTCTCGGACACGTTGCTGCGTCGCGGGGTCGACGTCAAGTTCGCGATCCACCCAGTGGCGGGGCGGATGCCCGGGCACATGAACGTCCTGCTGGCCGAGGCGAACGTCCCCTACGATCGGCTCTTCGATCTCGAGCCCATCAATGACGAGCTGCCCCGGACGGACATCGTGCTGGTCGTGGGGGCGAACGACGTCGTGAACCCCGCGGCGCGTACCGAAACGGCGAGCCCGATCTTCGGGATGCCGATCCTCGACGTCGACGCCGCGGCGTCGATCATCGTCGTGAAGCGCTCGATGCGCTCGGGTTTCGCGGGTGTCGACAACGAGCTGTTCTACCTGGACAAGACCCAGATGCTCTTCGGCGACGCGAAGGACGTCGTCGGCCGCGTGATCGACGAGCTCTCGAGGCTGCCCGCGAGGGAGATGGCGGCGGCATGAATGTGACGATCGACCCCGCACGCACGGCCGAGCACGCGTGGGTCGATGCGCTGCGCACCGGTCGGCAACCAGTACCGGTTCCCTTGCGCGGACACGACCTCCTCGAGCAGCCGCTGCTGAACAAGGACACCGCGTTCACGGACGTGGAGCGAGAGGTGTTCGGCCTCCGTGGACTCCTGCCCTCGCGGGTCCGTTCGCTCGACGAGCAGGTGGCGCTCGAGATCGCGAAGCACCGTCGCAAGGGCGACGAGCTCGAGCGGTTCATCGGCCTCGCGGCGCTCCAGGACCGGAACGAGACGCTCTTCTACGCGCTGCTCCTCGCGCATCTCGAGGAGCTGATGCCGATCGTCTACACGCCGGTCGTTGGCCGAGCGTGCCAGGAGTACAGCCACATCCTGCGCAGGGCGCGGGGCCTCTGGCTGACGCCCGACGACATCGATCGGATCCCCGATCTCGTCTCGAACGCCCGTCACGAGGACGTCCGCCTGATCGTCGCGACCGACAACGAGCGGATCCTCGGGCTCGGCGACCAGGGCGCGGGCGGGATGGGGATCCCGGTCGGCAAGCTGGCGCTCTACACGGTTGGCGCCGGGATCCACCCGGCGCTCACCCTGCCGGTCTCGCTGGACGTGGGGACCGACAACCAGGAGCTGCTTGCCGACCCTGATTACTTCGGATACCCGCACCCCCGGCTGCGAGGACCCGCCTACGACGAGTTCATCGAGGCGTTCGTCGAGGGCATCATCGAGGTCTTCCCCCACGCGGTCCTCCAGTGGGAGGACTTCAAGCAGCACAACGCGATCCGGCTACTCGACCGCTACCGACACCGGCTCACGAGCTTCAACGACGACATCCAGGGCACCGCGGCGGTCGTGATGGCTGGGATCCTCTCGGCCCTGCAACTCCTCGACGAACACCTCGGCGCACAGCGATTCGCGTTCCTGGGCGCCGGAGCGGCCGGCACCGGGATCGCACGTCTCGTGCGAGCGCAGATGCTCCGGCAGGGGGTGGACGAGGAGACGATCCGCCGGGCGATCGTGCAGCTGGACTCACGGGGCCTGACGTACCTGGGCCGCGACCCGCTCGATGCCGACAAGGAGGAGTTCGCGCTCCGGCCGGAGGACATGTCTGCGTACGGGTTCGCGGCCGGCGAGCGGTACAAGCTCGAGGCGGTCGTCGATCGCGTGCATCCGACGTTCCTGATCGGGACGAGCGGCACGCCGGGCGCGTTCGGTGAGGTCGCGATCCGCAAGATGGCGGCACATGCGCGGAGCCCGGTGATCCTGCCACTGTCGAACCCGACCTCTAAGACCGAGGCGCCGCCCGAGGCGATCCTCGAATGGACCGGCGGCCGGGCCGTGGTCGCCACCGGGAGCCCGTTCCCTCCCGTCGTCCGGAGCGAGCGGACGCGCCTGATCGGCCAGGCGAACAACGCGTTCTGCTTCCCAGGCATCGGCCTCGGGGCAGTGGTGGCGGAGGCGCGCGAGGTCACCGACGAGATGTTCCTGGTGGCGAGCCAAGCGCTCGCCGCAGCCACCCCCGAGGAGCGCCGTGCGCAGGGGGCGCTCTACCCAAGCCAATCAGACCTGCGATCCCTCTCTCGGACGATCGCGATCGCGGTTACGCGGGCCGCGAGAGATGGTGGGGTCGGCCGATACCTACGTGACGATGAGCTCGAGCCCGCCGTCGACGCGATGATGTGGGAACCCAGGTATCTCCCGTACGCCCCGGTTCCGGTTCACGCCTGATCCGGTCCCTCCTACCCGCGTCTCGTTCGGGTGCCTCAAGGTGAACGAGGCGATGCTGGGATCAAGAGTCGTCTGACCAGCGCCCGGCCGGCGTCACGATGACGATCGTTGCTGGCAGTCAGCCGCCGAACAGGTTCCCGCCGCAGCACACGCTCTGGAACGAGGAGCTCACGTCGCGGTGTTCGGCACCATGGGAGAAGCCTCGGATGGTCGTGAAGACCAGACTCGGTTCTACTCGGCCATTCCTCATCCCCCGGGCGAACAGCCTCCTCGCATCTGCTGACCGGGTCCGAGGACCTGTCCGCAGGGGGCTTTGTGGCCCTGCACGCGTTCGCGCGCTGCGTGTACCAATGGACACGGAGGCGATCGAGATGGCGAGATGGGAAGGGTTCCGTCAGTGTCCAGGGTGCGGGTTCGACTTCGCGAGCGGTGAGGGAGAGCGATCGTGCAGCTGGGGCGACTGCCCGTACTTGCCGCAGGAACTGAACGTCTTCTGTGATCAGTGCCGCTTCAACTTCTTCACCATGGAGGGGAACCCGCCCTGCGAGGACCCGCTGACGTGTGCGTATGCGACCGAGCCCCGCTCCCACGTCGAGAATATGCGCACATGGGAGGAGAACCGCCGACAGATCGGATCGTGTTGAGCATCCGCGCGAGCGGTGCGGCCGGGCCTTTGCCTCGAGCCGATCAGCCACTTCCCGGACGCTGGTGGGACGGCGCGGGAGGTGCGGCCTCCAGGTGTGACTCAGGAAGGGTGTGGGCGTGATGCGGATCGGCATCTTGACGGGCGGCGGTGACGCCCCCGGCCTGAACGCAGCCATCCGTGCGATCGTCCGGAAGGGGACGGCCGTCCACGGCGCCGAGATGTTCGGGTTCCGCAACGGCTGGCGCGGCGTGATGGACGGGGACGTCCGGGAGCTGACGAAGGAGTCGGTCCAGGGCATCCTGCACCGGGGCGGCACGATCCTCGGGAGCTCCGGTGCGGATCCGTACCACGAGGGAGGAACCGCGAAGGTCCGACGAACGTTCGCGGATCTATCGCTCGACGGGTTGATCGCGCTCGGCGGCGAGGGCACGCTGGGTGCCGCCGCCCACATGACCGAGGAGGGACTGCCCGTCGTCGGAGTGCCGAAGACGATCGACAACGATCTCTCAGGCACGGATGCGTGCATCGGCTTCGCGACGGCCGTGCAGATCGCAACGGACGCGATCGACCGGCTCCACAGCACGGCCGAGAGCCACCACCGTGTCATGGTGGTGGAGGTGATGGGCAGGAGTGCGGGATGGATCGCCGTGTCGGCGGGCCTCGCCGGCGGAGCCGACCTGATCTTGATCCCCGAGCGACCGTTCGACCTTTCGGATGTATGCGCCCACCTCCGTCGACGACGCCTGCGTGGACATCTGTTCTCGATCGTGGTCATTGCCGAGGGCGCGCAGCCGGTCGAGGGCTCGATGGAACAACCGAAGTATCCGGTCGATGCACGGGGGTTCCCGCGCTTCGGCGGCATCGCCAACCTGATCGCGCCCGAGATCGAGCGGCGGACCGGCCATGAGACGCGGGTGACGGTCCTCGGGCACGTGCAGCGGGGCGGGTCGCCGGTGGCGGAGGACCGGATCCTCGCCACGAGGTTCGGGACGGCCGCGATCGATCTCACGCAGCGTGGCGCCTGGGGCGCCATGGTCGCGCTGCGGGGAGCAGAGATCGTCGAGGTTCCGCTCGCCGACGCCGCGAAGGTCCGGCCGGTTCCCGAGGAGCTGCACCGGGTCGCAGAGGTGTTCTTCGATTAGCAGCAAGATCGGAGTCAGGAAGGAACCGACGTGGATGTGCTATCGCGAGATGATCTGATGCTTCTCGTTCGGCAGCCGCGAACGCCCTGCGTGTCGCTGTACATGCCCACCCACCGGAGCGGGCCCGAGGCTCGGCAAGACCCCGTCCGGCTGAAGAACCTCATCCGCCGCGCGGAGGAGAGACTGGTCGCTGCCGGGATCAGACGGCCGGATGCGGGCGAGGTTCTCCGCCCGGCCCGAGAGCTCATCGAGGACGAGGCATTCTGGCAGCATCAGAGCGAGGGGCTTGCCCTGTTCCTGCGGGCAGGGTGGTCCCGTTGGTATCGGCTCCCTCTCAGTTTCGAAGACATGGTCATGGTCTCTGACCGATTCCGCGTCTCCGCGCTGCTGCCCCCGCTGAGCGGCGATGATCGCTTCTACGTCCTCGCGCTGAGCGAGATGGAGGCGCGACTGCTCGCCGGTACACGCTACGCCGTTCACGTGGTGAACGCGCCGGGCCTGCCGGCGGGTGTCAGGGACGCACTTCGATACGACGACCCGCAGAAGGAAGTCGGGTCCCATGCAGCAGGGCGAGGCGGACCAGGAGCCCGCGTGATCGTGCATGGCCAAGGGATCGGTGCAGAGGTCCAGAAGGAACGCCTCGGGCGCTATCTCCAAACCGTTGACGACGCAGTGGGCCGATACCTGCGGGAGCAGCAGGCTCCACTCGTCCTGGCAGGGGTTGAGTACGTTCGGGCGATGTACCGCGAAGTCAACACCTATCCTCACCTCCTGGGGGCGGGGATCTCCGGCAGTCCCGATCGGACGTCATCCGAAGAGCTCCACGCACGTGCATGGGCGCTGGTGGAACCTCAGTTCGCGTGGGACAGGGACGACGCAGTGGCCGCCTACCGGGAAGCTCTCGGCACCGGACGTGCGACTGACAGCTTGGAGGATGTGCTGACGGCTGCCGAAGCAGGCCGGATCGATGTCCTGTTCGTTCCCACAAGGGCCCACGTCCTGGGCGCGTCCCACGCAGGCGCCGGGGCATCCCACGCCGACGGAGGACGGGAGCTCGGTGGAGGTGACCCGATCGAGCAGGCGGTCGTCGGCACGATACTCAACGCCGGCACCGTCTACGGCGTCCCCGAACGCGAGATGCCGGACCGGGCGCCCGTATTGGCACTCTTCCGTTACTAGAGCACGAGCGCTGATCATGTTTGGACCCCGCGTGGAGCGCCGTCATCCAACCGGGAAGGCCACGGGACTTCGCGTCCCGTGGCCTTGCCTCGAGATGGGCGAGTGCATGAGTAATGCCCTGATTTCTCTAGGCGACCTTCGCGGCCTTGACCGGCGGAGCCGTCATGATCGGGATGGTCCTCGGCTTCGGAGCCTCCAGCGCCTTGGCTGCCGCAGGCACGACCACTTCCAGCACGCCGTTCTCGTACGCAGCCTCGATCTCGCCCTCTTCGAACCCCTCGGGGAGCGGGATGAACCGCTCGAAGGTCCCGTAGGCGGTCTCCAGCCGGTAGTAGGCGTCTTCCTTCAGCTCCCCCTCCTGCTTCCGCTCGCCGCTGATGACCAGGTGCCCGTCCTCGACGCTCACCGTGAGGTCGGTCGCCGGATTGATGCCCGGCAGCTCGACACGGATCACGAGGTCCTCGTCCCGGACGAAGACATCGGTGACCGGCACGAACGGCTTGTGGAGGAACAGCGGGAGGGCCGGACGTAGGAACCGGGCCCTCGATCCAAGGAACGACCGCATCAGATCGTCCATGCGACGCTCCAGCTCTCCGATCTCCTCGTACGCCGCAAGCTTCATCGTGTTCACCTCCTTCGCACATTCAACGTACGTGCGGCATCCAGCGCTCGACAGGGCGGAAGGGCCCCCCAAGGACGGGCCCTCCATCCCTCGGCCTCCACCGAAGCCGAACACAGTCGGCAGCTTGGAGACGATCACGACCAATGCGATGCCGCTCAGGTAGCCGGAGCGGATCGGCGGCGACAGCAGGTCGGGGACGTAGCCGAACCGGATCACTCGATCAAGTCGAGGAAAGCCCGGTCAGGATCGCGAGCATGCCTGCGAGGGCACGCGTCGGGCTGGGGTTGCCGTGCGAGAGCGGAGGGATGGTTGCGGCGATGAGCGGTGCGAGGGCGGCGGATCCGGGCTAAGGACGAAGATCCGCGACGGACCCAGCCCGCCGGGTCTCGCGGCGAAGCCCCGACGGCCGCGTTCGATCAAGTGCTCGCCTGGTCGATGGGCCATTCCGTCACGGTGCCTGGGCGCAGTTCCAGCACCACGCCGCGGTACCCAACACGGATCGGAGCCGCCTTCCCGGGACGGTTAGTCAGCCGGAGGGTGTCGGGTCTGACCTCGACCCGGATACTGTGATCTCGGTAGTGCAGCTCCGTGTCGAGGCTCGTCAGCTCCTCGGGCAGAGCCGGGTCGAGCCACAGACAGTCGTCACGCACGACAAGGCCCGTGTAGGCGCGCTGGACGATGTCCACCGTGCCTGCCATCGCCCCGAGGTGGATCCCCTCGCGGGTCGTTCCGCCCTGGACATCGGCGACGTCGCTCTCGAGGCTGGCCACCAGGCGGTCCCAGGACCGGGCACGGTCGAGACGAGCCAGCACCCAGGAATGGACCACCCCGGACAACGTCGAGCCGTCCGAGGTTCGTGCAAGGTAGTACTCCACGTTGCGAGCAATGTCTCGGTCCGGATCGAACGGGTAGCCGAGACGGCCGAACAGGTCCGTGAGCTCCTCCGGGGACAAGAGGTAGAACAGCATCAACACGTCCGCCTGCTTGGACAGCTGGTATCGGTTCGGGGTGTCTCCCTCCGCTTCCAGGATCCGGTCGAGCCTTCCGATGTCGCCGTACCGGCTCCGATAGCCGTCCCAATCGAGCTCCTCCAGCTCCTCGTATCCCTCGAACTGACTGATGACCCCGTCGTGGAACGGGACGAAGAGCCTGCGGCCGATGTCCTCCCACCGGGCCAGTTCCTCCTCCGTCAACCCGAGCTCCTCCTTCAGCTCCTCGAGCAGGTGCTCGGGGAACGCATCGATCGTTTCCAGCGCCCGGCACATGAGCCAGGCCGTCATCACGTTGGTGTAGGCGTTGTTGTCGAGCCCCGGCGTCTCGCGGCCCGGATACGCGTCGTGGTACTCGTCGGGGCCCAGCACGCCGCGGATCTCGTACCGCTCGCGGACCGGCCCGAAGGTGGCGAGGCTGGAGAACAGGCGCGCGATCTCCACGATGATCTCGGCGCCGTGGGACCGAAGGAAGTCCAGGTCGCCGGTGACCTGGAAGAACTGCCAGACGTTGTACGCGATCGCCAGGTTCACATGACGCTGCAGGTGGGAGTGATCGGCGAGCCATCGCCCGGACCGGGGGTTCAGATGGACCTGCTGGGTCTCCTCCCGGCCGTCGCTTCCGCTCTGCCATGGGAACAGGGCCCCCCGCAATCCCTGTTCGCGTGCGGCCCAGCGCGCCGCCGGCAGCCGCCGGTGCCGATACTCCAAGAGCGACCGCGTGAGGATCGGCAGGCGGTAGTTGAGCAGCGGGAAGATGAACAGTTCGTCCCAGAAGACGTGCCCCCGGTAGGCCTCGCCGTGCAACCCTCGGGCGGGGACGCCGACATCGAGGTCGACGGAGTTCGGGGACACGGTTTGGAGCAGATGGAACACGTGCAACCGCAGCAGGAGTTGTGTCCGCTCGCTTCCGGAGATCGAGATCTCGAACCGCTCCCACAGGCGGTCCCACGCCAGGCGGTGGCGCTCGTGAAGCCCTGCGAACGAATCGGCGCGCACGACCCATGTGCCGGCCTCGGCCCCGGGGTCCGACGCCGCGTGGTCCTTGGACGTGAACAACGTCATGACCTTCTCCACCGTCGCGTCGTCGCCGCGAACGAGGTCGAGCGAAAGTTCGTGCCCGATCCGGCCGGGCTCGTCCAGGAGACGGCGCTCGGCGGCGACCGGTTGACCGTTCACGAGCGCTCTCGTCCGGGCGGCGAGCGCGATGCGGACGTGGGACTGCGTGGTCTCCATCACGAGGCGTACGGACTCGTCGTCCACTGGACCCTGGTCGATGAGCCGCAGATGCCGGTTGGCGAGGTCGCGGTAGCGAGGGACCCCCGCGTTCACGATCGTGCCGTCGAGCGACGAACGAACGTCCAGCCGCCCCGACCAATTCTCCGCCATCACCTTCGTCTCGAGCCCTGCGAGGTGCGGGTCCTCCATGTGAACGAATCGGCGCTGGGTGAGCGTGGTCTCGAACCCGTTCTGGATCCGGAACCGGACGAAGCGCGCGAGGGTGCCGTCACGAAGATCCAGTTCCAGCCGGTACCGGAGCAGTTCGACCTCACGCGCGTCGAACCATGCGCCTCCGTCGATCCGGAACGTGAGCGGGAGCCAGTTGGGCAGGTTCACGAGGTCCTCGTTCTCGAACGTGTGCCCGTCGAGGGTGGTGTCCAGTCGGTTGTAGACGCCTGCCGCGTAGGTGCCCGGATAGTGGACGTGGTCGGCCCGGGCCTCCGGCGCCGCTCCGCGGCTGGCGAACCGTCCGTTGCCCAACGTGCAGAGCGCTTCGCGGAGGCCCTCCCTGTCCGGATCGAAGCCGTCGTAGGCGAGCACCCAGCCGTTCAGTCCGTGGCTCCCATCGCGGCGTCTCGATTCGCGGCGTCCTCCGTTCCTCGGCGGGCGAGGGTATCGAGGAACGCCAGGACCTCGTCGGTGCCCCCCAGCGTGTAGTCGGCCGCGGTGGGCCGGTCGGCGTCCTCGCCCCGCACGACGACGCCGAGTCCGCGGTGCCGGAGCGCCCTGAACGCGTCCTCGTCCGTGGCGTCGTCGCCCACGTAGATCGGCACGACACCCTCTCGGTCGAGTCCCAAGACATGCATGAGCCACAGCACGGCTCGGCCCTTGTCCCAGTCGACGTTCGGGCGGAGCTCGACCACCTTCTTGCCGGCAGTCTTCCGGAGACGTGGGTTCGCGAGCGCGATCCGATCGACGATGCGCTCGACCTCGGGAGCTTGAGGATCCCTCACCTGCCGAACGTGGATCGCGATCGCGAAGCGCTTGCGCTCCAGACGGGCGCCGGGGATCCGGGCGAGGAGCGACCGCAGCTCTTCCTCGGCTCGATCGAGGTCGGGGAGGAACTCGACGCCGCGCTGCTCGGCGATGCGCCCCGGCCCGGCGATGTCGAAACCGTGGCTTCCCGCGCAGACGATGTCGGCCACGCCGACCATGCGGCGGACGTCGGACAGGTCGCGGCCGCTGATGACCGCGACGGGGTAGGCGCTGGCGAGACGTTCCACAGTGCGGCGTGCTTCCTCCGACAGGTGAGCGTCCTCGGGCCGCTCGACGATCGGGGTGAGCGTGCCGTCGTAGTCGAGGAAGATGGCGATCTTGGCACCTCTCAGGCGGCGACCGATCTCGTCGCGCCGATCGAGGGCATTCGGAAGGCCCCGAACTCCCACTTCCGGCTCGGTCGCCACGACCACCTCGGCGAGGTCCCGCACCACGACGTCCGCTCCCGCATCCAGGAGCTCGGTCCCATGATCCGAGCGATCGACGCCGACGACGAGCCCGAACCTTCCCCGGCGCCCGGCTTCGACGCCGGCCAGCGCATCTTCCACTACGACCGCCCGCAGAGGCCGCACCCCCAGGCGTCGAGCGGCCTCCAAGAAGACGGCCGGGTCGGGCTTCCCGTCGAGCTCCAGTCGTTCCGCCTCAACCCCTCCCACCCGCTGGTCGAAGAGGTGTTCGACATGACCTGCCGCCAGGACCTCGTCCAGGTTCCGACTCGCCGAGATGACCGCGGTTCCGATGCCGGCCTCGCGTAGTTCCTCGATCAATTCGACCGTGGTGGGGAATGCCTCGACCCCGTGCTCCCGAAGATGCTCCAGGAAGTAGCCGTCCTTGCGGTTGCCGAGCCCACATACCGTCTCGCGGTCCGGCGGATCGGACGCCACCCCTTCCGGGATCTTGATGCCTCGCGTGGCGAGGAAGTTCCGGACACCGTCGTACCGCGGCTTGCCGTCGATGAACCGCCGATAGTCGTCATACCCGAACGGGCGAAGCGTCTCGCCGGTGGCGGCGGCTCGATCCTGGAGGTACCGATCGAAGAGTCGTGCCCAGGCCTCTGCGTGGACCGTCGCCGTGTCGGTCACCACCCCGTCCATGTCGAAGATGACGGCGTCGAACCGCTGCGTGCTGATGACGACCCGTCGCTCGGGACCCATCGGTCTGGCGTCGCCCCTCGTCCGACGGCACAACCACGGGAAGATTAGCGCCCGACCCCACCCGGCCGTACACGCCCTGCTTCCTCGTTCTTAGCCCGCTCCCAACAGACCTGCATGGTCTCTTAGATCCGGAGAAGACGGGACGTTCGCCCTGTGCGGAACCATCCCTCGTTCGGGACGCTGGAGCTGTCGGAAACGAGAGGCGGTTGGCGATGGGCGACAGCACGGCGAGCGCAGCAAGCGGAGGCGCGATCTACGGCCTTGGGATCTTCGGCGCGTTGGTCTACTACTGGCAACAGGCCGACTCGTTCTGGGAATACCTGCTCTCGATCCTGCAGGGGATCTTCTGGCCGGCCTTCATGGTGTACGAGGTCTTCAAGGCCCTCGCCGACTGAACGGGCGAGGAGGCGGTTTTGATGGGTCATCCCATAACTGGGATCGAGGTCCCGGCGCCGGTGGGCCGGTACCTGGAGAAGGCGTACGCCGACGGCGTTCCCGAGGTGGGCACGGCGGCGATGGAGGGCTCCGGCCGGTTCCGCGAGCGCCCGCTCCCCTGGCTCCCGTTCGCGAACACCATCTGGCTCCGGCCTGGTGCGGACCGCGTCTCGGACATGTTCGTCCGCCTCGGGCCGATCACGGTGATGAAGGTGCTCGACGCCTACGTCGACGGTCGGGGTATCACGAAGTTCCTGAACACGGCGGACATCGGGCCGCGGGTCGACCAGGGAGCGATGCACCCGATGCTCTGCGAGTCGCTCATGTTCCCATCGTGCTGGCCGCGGACGCAGGGCCTCGCCTGGGAGCCGGTGGACGCGGATACCGCGCGCCTGCAATTGCCGTTCGGGACCGGGATCGAGGTCGCCACGGTCGGGTTCGATCCGGCCACAGGCTTCCCGGCCGTCTTCCAGACGATGCGCTTCAAGGGCAAGGACGGCCCGACGGTGCGGTGGCGGATCACGATGCTCGACTGGCGCCGGTTCGGGACGGTCACGATCCCCGAGCGCATCGCGGTCCGCTGGGCCGACGAGCCGGGGCCCTGGCTCGAGCTAAGGTTCGAGCGGGTGACCATCGGTGTCGATCTCGAGGAGCCTCTGATGCGCGCCCGCAGCGCGATCGCGGCTGCGAGCGCGTAGTTGGGGTGACGCGGCCCCTACCGACTCGACCTCGCGAGGTGCGCCGGTGCGACCTCCGCCACGCAGATGGCAGCGATCCGTTTCGCCATCGCGACGATCGTGAGTATCGGCGGGTTGCCGAGCGAGCGCGGGAACAGCGTGGCGTCGGCGACGTAGACGTTCTCTGGCAGCCGGGCGTCGTGCATCGTCCGCACCGACGCCTCGGTGAGCGGCAGCATCCCTCCGGGGTGACCCGCATGCACCGCGCCGAGGAACACCTCGTCCGGGTCCGAGCCGTAGGCGACCAGGATCTCGGTGGCGACCCCGACCGCCTCGTCCAGTCGCGTGCGATCCGCGGGGGTGAGCAACTTGTGCACCTTCCTGCCCTCGACGGACCCCACGCTCTCGTCCGCGAGCTTGATCATGATGCCCACGATGTCCTGGAGACGGTCTCGCCACGCCGGATGGAACAGGCTGCTGATCCAGTCGAAGTACGGAGCCAGGATGTAGCCCTCGCGCTGCACGACGAACGGCATCTCGATCTCGTTGCACTGCCACGCGTTCGGGACGCGGGCCGCGACCGTCAGGACCGGGTCGACGAAGAGCGTGGGCTCGCAGCCGATGCCGGAGCGTTCGAGGATGGCAGGAGTCCCGAACCCACCGGCGGAGAGCACCACGAGGTCGGCGGGCACGAACCGGTGGATCCCGCTCCTGCGCGCCACCACGCCCGTCGCCCGACCACCTTCGATCGCGACCTTGGTCACCCGGCTCCCGGTCATCAACCGGGCGCCACGCCGAACGGCCTCGTCGAGGAACGTGCGGCTGTCCCACTTGCGGCCGTACGGGCAGCCGAGCATGCAACGGCCGCAGTGCCGGCACCGTTCGGCGTCACCCATCTTCGGGAGGACGACCGGACCCAGGCCGAGGTCGTCGAACGTGCGGAACAGGCGTCGCGTCGTTGGGTGCCAGCGCCGCTGGTGCGCGGTCGTGATCGGGATCTCGCGCGCGACCTCGTCGAACTCGGGGTCGAGGTCGAGGCCGAGCGCGCGGAGATCCTGATCCATGCGGATCCCGTTCCCGGTCGCCATCGTCGTCGTCCCACCCGTGCCGATCCCGTTCACGAGGAGCATGTCCGGCGTCCGGCGGAGGTGGATCGGCGGGTAGACGAGGCGCGCGAGTCGCGGGTCCACGAGCAGCCGGCTCCGGCGCAGCCGCTCGATGGCGCGCCGATCCAGGGTGGCCCGCCGGAACTCGCGACCGGCCTCCAGGACGGTGACGTCGAACCCGTCCTGGAGCTCCTTGGCGACCGTGGCGCCGCCGGCGCCGCTCCCGACGACGATCGCCCGCTTCCTCACGGTGTCACCTCCTGCCAGGAGATCTGGCCGAGGCACCCGGGCCGCCCCTCGGTGATCCGCTCCGAGAACGTGAGGTTGCCTCCGTCCGTGAGGCCCGCGATGAGGCCGGCATCGAGAGAGGACATGAGCCGGCAGACCTGCGGCGAGTACCAGCCGGCGAACGTGCATCGATCGACCGTCACCCGGCCATGTCTGTCCGCCCGGAGGTCGATGCCGATCATCCGGTAAGCGACCCGCCCGGCCCGCAGGGCTTCGGCTCGAGTGCGAATGCCGAGCCGGCGACGGAGCGACACGCCCAGGGCGTACGCATGCGCCCACATGCGGCGGGACACGGCTTCCAGATCCACGTCGTCGGCCAGCGTCCGTTCGGCGCACCGCGTCGTGAAGGACACATACCGCTCCAGGAGCGCGTGGCGATCCAACCCGTGCACGTCCTCGGGGTCGCGGCCGAAGGCGGCGGCCGTCGCATCGACGAGCCGGCGCAGAGCAGAACGCGCAACGATGTCCGGGACGTGGAGCTCGAGCGCGCGCAGGCGGAGGCTCACGGCCGCGCCCCCACGACGATCGCTGCCCGAGTCGGAGCGGTCGGTTGCTCCTCGTAGAGCCTCTCGATCACGCCGTGGAACCTCGCCTCCACCTCGTGGCGCTTGAGCTTGAGGTTCGCGGTGAGCTCGCCGCCCTCGATCGAGAGGTCGTTCGACAGGACGGCCCACCGCTTCACCTGCTCCGGGTGCGACAGCCGCCGGTTCGTCTCGGTCACGGCGGCATCGAGCTCGGCCGGGTCGAGCGCGGCCGCGTCGGTCCTGTCGACCCAGAGCAGCGCTCCGCAGAACGGCCGCCCCTCGCCCACGACCATCGCCTCCTCGACGCCGGGGATCCGGCGAAGCATGCCCTCGATCTTCGAGGGCTGGAGGTACTTCCCGTACGCGCTCTTGAGCAGATCCTTCTTGCGCCCGTCGATGACGAGCCAGCCGTCACGGGTGAGGTGGCCGAGATCGCCCGTGAGGAGCCAGCCGTCACGGAACGGCTGCTCGTCCTCGTCGATGTAGCCGGTCGTCACCTGCGGCCCCAGGACCAGCAGCTCGCCGTCGTCGGCGACACGGACCCGCGTGTCGGGAAGCAGCTCGCCGACGGTACCGATGCGGTTGCGGCCCAGGCGGTTGAGCGCCACGAGCGGAGCCTCGGTGAGCCCGTACGCGACATGGATCTCGACGCCGAGCTCGCGGAAGGATCGCAGCAGCTCCTCGTCGACGGGCGCCGAGCCCGCGAGCAGCTGCGCGCATCGATCAAGTCCCGCTCGCCGAAGCATCGCGCGGCGCACGAGGGGGCGGAGGACGCCCCGGAGCGGTCCCTCGCGCATCCGTTGGTACCGAGCGCCGATCCGGCTGCGTCCGAGCCCCTCCCAGACCTTCTGGTACAGGCGAGGCACCGAGAAGAACACGGTCGGTCGCACGGTGGGCAAGGTCGCGGCCACGCTCCGCAGGTCCTCGAGGAACGTGACCTCGACGGGCGCGGGCAGGTCGTAGGGGCCGTAGGCGCCGAGGATGCCCTCGACCACGTGGCTCATCGGCAGGAACGAGAGGTACCGGTTCGGGCGCGTCCGGATGCCCCACGGGACGAGCGAGGCCATCGTCTCGGCCATCCACCGAAGCTGGCCGTGCGTGAACGCCACGCCCTTCGGCGGTCCCGTCGTGCCCGATGTGTACCGGATCGTGGCGAGATCGTCTGGACCGACCGGCGCGAACCCCCCGGCATCGCCGCCGTTCGCGAGACCGCGGTCGAGAAAGACCTTCCACCCGGTCACGTCGCGGCGAGTCGGTGGGGCGTCGCGGCAGAACGAGACGATCGGGATCCTCGTCGAGAGCTCGTCGACCCGTCCCATCACGGCCGGCGCGCCCACGAACAAGATCTCCGAGTGGCTCCGGCGCAGCACGTCGTCGAGATCTTCGGGCGGCGTCGTCACGTACAGCGGGACGCTCACGCCGCCCACGAGCCCGATCGCGGCGTCGACGACGAGGGAGCGCGAGCTGTTCGTCCCCACGATCGCGAC
>DATFEU010000216.1:0-2856 GCA_035250725.1 Actinomycetota bacterium | reverse complement strand
TGCCGGATGGGCGGATGCTCGTCACGGGTACCGAGCTGATCCGCGTGGAGCCCGATGGATCTCGCTCTCGGCACGCGGACCTGAGCGATATCTCGCCCCACGGGTGGAGCGAGATCACCGTGGACGGACGCGGCAACATCTACGTCGATGCGATCAACTTCGACTTCGCCGACTTCAACGACGTCATCGGGAGCGGTGTGGCGCCGGGGAAGATCGCGCTCGTCACGCCGGAGGGGGACGCCCGCGAGGTCGCCGACGATCTGGCGTTCCCGAACGGGATGGTGGTCACGCCGGACAACGCCACGCTGATCGTCGCGGAATCGTTCGCTCGGCGGCTCAGCGCGTTCGAGATCGCCGCCGACGGCACCTTGTCGAACCGGCGGGTGTGGGCCGATGTCACGGGCGACGGCATCTGTATCGACGCCGAGGGCGCCGTCTGGTGCAGCGACGTCGGGCCCGATGAGGGAGGGGTCGTCCTTCGCGTGCGCGAGGGCGGTGAGGTGCTCGATCGCATCGAGCTCGACCGCCCCTGCTACGCCTGCATGCTGGGTGGGGAAGACGGCAGGACGCTGTTCATGATCGTGGCGAAGTGGTTCGGTCCGGACAGGATCGACGAGCTGGTGGAGGCGAGGACCGGTCAGGTCTTGACGGCCCGAGCGGACGTCCCGCACGCTGGCTGGCCGTGAGACCCGAGACGAGCCGGAGCGACGTGGTCCGTTTCCGCAACGGCTGACACACGGGATGCGTACGATCGGGCTCCTCGGCGTCCCGACGAACTCGTCGGGCACGACCGACGGCGTCGCGCGAGCCCCGGCGGTGTTGCGGGAATCAGGTCTGGTCGAGACCGTCCGCCGCCACGCCGAGGTGCACGACCACGGGGATGTCACGTTGCCTGCCCCGTCGTCGAGGCGCGACGCCCGGAGCCACGTCATCGATCCGTCCGGCCTCGGTGCGCTCGTCGCTCGGGTCCGGGACGCGGTCACGCCGATCCTGGACGCGGGGCAGCTTCCATTGGTCGTCGGGGGCGATTGCCCGTTGCTGCTGGGATGTCTCGCCGCAGCCTCCGTACGAGATGAGGTAGGACTCCTGTTCGTCGACGGTCACGAGGATGCCTACCTCCCCGCGCAGTCGACGACCGGCGAGGCGGCGGACATGGAGCTCGCGTTCGCGCTGGGGATGGCCGACGCTTCATGGTCCCCGGAGCTCGCCGCCGTGCTTCCGCTCGTCGCGCCGGCAGACGTCCGGATCCTCGGCGCACGTGACGCCGAGATCCTTCGCGCCGAGGGTGTTCCTTCGCTCGGCGATCGTGTCTCGCTCGTCGACGGTGTCCTTCTCGCGTCGGATCCCGCGCGCTTCGCGGCGTCGGCGTGCGCGGGCCTTCCCGATCCGTGGTGGCTCCACCTCGATCTCGATGTCCTGTCGACCGAGGCCCTGCCCGCCGTCGACTACCCGCAGCCAGGAGGCCTCGAGTGGGACGCGCTCGGGCAGGTCGCCGTCACGGCGCTCAGCGCCCACCCCACCGGGTTGGACGTCACGATCTACAACCCGGACCTCGATCCCGAGCGGGACCACGCCCGGCGGATCGTCCGGTTCATCGGCTCCGTGGTCGAGCAGGCATCCCGCGACCGCTGACCGGCGGCGGGCGGACGATCGGGGCCGCCGCGACCCGTGCGGGCGCCCCGAAGCTCAGAAGCCGGCCCCCGAACGCCACCGTGCACAGGCCGAACCAGGACAGCCCGATCGCCAACCCGGCCAGCGCGTCCGAGAAGAAGTGCACGCCCAGGAACACGCGGGTGCATCCGACCGCGACGCCGATCGCCAGGGCGGCGCCGGCGAGTGCCGCGCGGGCCCTCGGCGAGCTGCCGATCGCGAGGACGAGGGCAACCGCCAGGTAGGTGGCCGTGGCGGCGGTGGTGTGACCGCTCGGGAACGACGTGCCCGTGAAGTCCGCACGCGGACGCAGCTCGGGGCGCGCGCGGTCGATGGCGACCTTGATCGTGTTCGAGATCAGGATCTGCCCGGCCACGACGAGCAGCAGGAACAGCGGGACGGCCCATCTGCGCCACCTCCAGAGCCCGTAGGCGCCGACGGCGATCGCGACCGCGACGACCGTCTCGGTATCGCCGAGGCGCGTGAGCGCCTCGAGCACGCCGTCCGTGAACGCCGTGGCGTGCGTCTCTGCCCACCGTTCGACGGCGAGGTCCACGGCCACGACGCCGAGATCCCGGCGGATCATCCAGGCGAACAGGCCGACCGCGGCGCCCGCCACCACGATGCCGATCAGGGCGATGGTGAGCACGAGCCCGGTCGCGGTCGCGGGATCCAGCCGCGAACGCAGGAAGCTCCGCGGCCTCCGATGGCTCCGGACCTTCGCCCCGAGGGCTTCGGAGGCGCTCAGGCCCGGGTCCGACTTCGGCCAGTGGCGCACCGCGAGGAGGCCGGCGAGGCCCGCGGCGAGGCTGAGGACAGCGACCACGAGCAGCACCACGTCGTCCAGACCTCCTTCGGGTCGTGATCGGGGGGGTTTCCCCGGACGCCCTCCGTGGGAAACACCTTCCCGGATGGAAGGGGAAGCCTTGGAACCGGTACGAGCCGGCAGCCTGCCGTATCGACTCGCCCGGCGCTCACGGACGCGGCGCCCGGTCGTCGCCGGCCTCGCGGTCGGGGTCACCGGCTACGTGGTGATGACCACGATCCTCGTGGCGCTCGGCCTCCTGTTGACGAAGCTCCTGCTCGACGGGCCGGTCGGACGGTGGGACCACGCGCTCGACCGCTGGTTCTTCGTCCACCGCGAGGCCACGTTCGACGCGATCACCGAGTGGGGTTCGAGGCTCGGCGACACCGCGGTCGTGGTCG
>DATFEU010000215.1:0-2799 GCA_035250725.1 Actinomycetota bacterium | reverse complement strand
TGACCACGAGCCACGGGATCACGCTGTAGGGAAGCACGGCGACGAACAGCGGCCACGTCGAGTCCACTTGGCTGGCGAGCCCGATCAGGCCGAACCCGATCAGGAACAGCACCACGATCGCCACCAGCCGCCGCCCCTCGCTCACGGCGCCATCCTAGCGGGGTCGCACGGGCCGAACCGATCGGGATAGGATCACGAGCCCTCGGACGTCGATCTCGGCAGGCAGGAGGAGCGGCAGGTGGCAGCCCCCA
Organism: Actinomycetota bacterium; assembly: GCA_035250725.1. Classification (GTDB taxonomy): domain Bacteria; phylum Actinomycetota; class UBA4738; order UBA4738; family HRBIN12; genus DASSJM01. The sequence continues at coordinate 2,548 of DATFEU010000215.1, read as the reverse complement.
ACATCGCCAACAAGCTCGCTCAGGTCCCGATCTTCGCGGGATGCACGAAGCGGGAGCTGGCGATCATCACCCGGGCCTCGAAGGAGGTCTCCCACAAGGAAGGCACGGTCATCGCCCGGGAGGGCGAACGCGGCATCGGGTTGTTCCTGATCCTCGAGGGGCAATGCAACGTGTCGATCGGCGGCAAGACCAAGGCGCGTCTGGGGCCCGGCGACTTCTTCGGCGAGGTGGCGCTGCTCGACGGCGGACCGCGGACCGCGACCGTGACGGCGATGAGTCCGGTCCGGCTCGTCGGGATCACCGGGTGGGTCTTCCGCGGGCTCCTGATGGAGCATCCTTCGATCGCGCTCCGGACGCTCGAATCGGTGGCCGGGCGGCTGCGCTCGGTCTCGAAGGAGCCCGTCTAGCGATCTCGGTGCGGGGCGGCGATGTCCGACGTCCGTGACGACGAGGTCCGTGCCCTCGCGGCCGAGCGCGAACGACGACGCGCCGAGAAGGACTTCGCGGCCTCCGACGCGCTCCGCGATCGCATCGCCGAGCTCGGCTTCACGGTGACCGATACGGCCGAAGGTCCGCGGCTCGAACCGATGGGGCCCTCGGCGTCGCGGCGCCTCCGCGCGTCGGATGTGCCGAGCGTCCTGGACGACCCTCCGACCCTGGACGTGAGCGTTCACTGGGTGGTCGAAGGCTGGCCGGAGGACGTCGTCCGCGCGTTGGACGGTTTCCGAACCGGCGAGGCGGGACGCGGGGTGCAGTACGTCGTCGCCGACGTCACCGAGACCGACCCCGCGACCTATGGCGACGGCGTCGAGGTCATCGCGCTCGAGCCGGGAACGGGGTGGGGCGCCGCCCGGAACGCCGGGCTCCGCCGTTCGCACGGCCGGGTCGTCCTGGTGATGGACGGATCCGTCGAGCCCGAGGGCGACGTGTTCGGCGCGCTCGAGCGCGCGCTCGAGGATCCGACCGTCGGGGTGTCCGGGCCGTTCGGCATCTCGACGAACGATCTCCGCGAGTTCCACGACAGCGATGGGATCGGACCCGACCGGGAGGTCGACGCGATCGAGGGCTACCTGATGGCGTTCCGTCGAGACGTGATCCGCGACGTGGGGCTGTTCGACGAGAAGTTCCGTTGGTACCGGACCGCCGACATCGAGTGCTCGTTCCGGGTCAGGGACGCCGGCTATCGCGCCGTCCTCGTCGACGTCCCGGTCCGCAAGCACGAGCACCGCATGTACCGTTCGACGCCGCCGGAGGATCGTGACCGGCTGTCCAAGCGCAACTACTACCGGTTCCTCGAGCGCTTCCGCGACCGCTTCGACCTGCTGGTCGAGCGCAGGGATCTCGAAGACGGCTAGCTGCGCCCCGGCGGTTGGACGACGACGTCCGGTCCGCTCGGGCCGGTGCCATCGCCCGTTCCGCGGCGGTCCCCGTTGCTCGCGTCCTCGCGCGCGAGGTCTTCCCGCGAGGGGATCGGCTTCGTCCCGTCGAAGTAGCCGTGGAGGTCGGGGCCGTCGATCACCTCGGTGACGATGAGGATCTGCGAGAGCTTCCCGAGCAGCTCACGGTGCCGCGTGAGGATCTCGGTGGCGCGATCGTGCGCCTCGTTCACGAGCCTGGCGGTCTCCTCGTCGACGAGCGCCGCGAGATCGTCCGAGAGCTCCGGCGTCGCCCCTGGGTACAGGAGCCGCCGCTCCGGACCGCGGAATCCGTCGCCGCCGAACGAGAGCGGGCCCACCTTCGGGCTCATCCCGTACTCGGTCACCATCGCGCGGGCGATCTCGGTCGCCCGTTCGAGGTCGTTCTGCGCGCCGGTCGATACCACCATGTCGAACGCGAGCTCCTCCGCCGTACGGCCGCCCAACAGGATGGCGAGCCGGTCCTTCAGCTCGGGCTCGGTGAGCAGGTAGCGGTCCTCGAGCGGGCGCTGCATCGTCATCCCGAGGGCCGCGGCCCCGCGCGGGATGATCGAGACTCGATGGACGGGATCGGCCGTGGGCGCGGTGAGCGCGACGAGCGCGTGGCCCATCTCGTGGACCGCGACGCGTTCCTTCTCCTTCTCCGACATCACGCGGCTCTTGCGTTCGAGGCCGGCGACCGTGCGATCGATCGCCTCCTCGAGCTCCTCCATCGCCACGGCGTCCTTCTCGCGCCGTGCGGCGAGCAGCGCCGCCTCGTTCACGACGTTGGCGAGGTCCGCGCCGGTGAAGCCCGGCGTCCTCGCGGCGAGCACGTGGAGGTCGACCGTGGGGTCGAGCGCCACACCGCGAACGTGCACGCGGAGGATCGCCTCGCGGCCGCGGAGGTCCGGCCGGTCGACGACCACCTGCCGGTCGAACCGCCCGGGTCGCACGAGCGCGGGATCGAGCACGTCGGGCCGGTTCGTGGCCGCCATGATGATCACGCCCTTGCTCGCGTCGAACCCGTCCATCTCGACGAGCAGCTGGTTCAGGGTCTGCTCGCGCTCGTCGTGCGAGCCGAAGCCCGCGCCCATCGCGCCGCCCCGCCCCTTGCCGATCGTGTCGATCTCGTCCAGGAACACGAGCGCGGG
>DATFEU010000211.1:0-4711 GCA_035250725.1 Actinomycetota bacterium | reverse complement strand
CTCGCTCGTCACACCGGACGGCGCGGGCTCGGGGACCCAGACCGTATCTTCGAGCGATGCGTCGGCTCCTCCGTCTCGTCGCGGTGCCGGTCGCGGCGCTGGCATGGGCGGTGGCCGCGTGCGCCTACGATCCCGGGCCGGCCCGGCCCGGGGTGACCGGGCTGTCGGGGATCACCGGTCCGACCGGCGTGACCGCGGCGACGGGATCCGAGCGGCCCGAGCCGAGCGCCGCCGCGCCGACGACGTTCGAGCCGCAGGGATGCCCGGTGGACGACCCTGCGTTCTGCGACCGAGCGACGGCCCTCGCGAACGCGCTCGTGCAGACGGACGCCGACGACGTGTTCGACCTGAGCGTGTCCGAACGGTTCGCGTGCGCGGGGCTCGACGAGGAGATCTTCCGGCAGTGCGAGGACCGCAACGTCCTGAAGGGGTACGCGGTCGGCGACTATCAGGGTCACGTCTTCCTCCTGTCGGCCAACCGATACCGGGGGTACCTCGAGTTCGTCGTCGAGGCGGTCGACGATGAGTTCGCCGACGGATTCGGCGGATCGGAGCCGCAGATCGTCGGCGTCTCGACGTGCGGCGGTGGGGAAGGGCGGTCGCACCACCTCGTCTACCTCGTCGGCCTCGGCGATCCGGACAGCACGCTGCCGGGCGACCGCTTCCTCGGGACCTACGAGCTCGTCGAACGCGACGGCGAGTGGGTCATCGGCGCGAGCCGCCTGGCGCTGCTCACGGACTGGCAGCTCGAGTTCGAGGACCCGCTGTCGCAGATCGCGTGCGGCGACATCCAACCCTGGGAGGCATGAGGCGGCCGCGCGGGTGAGACGTCAGGACCAGAAGGCGTCGACGGCGGCCTGATCGTCTGCGAGCGCCCAGTACTCCGTCCAGCGTCCGGCCTCGTCGAGGATGAGCGTCTCGGCCATCAGCACGTCGAGGGTGCGATCGCCGCGTCGCCCGGTGACCCGCATGAAGATCGTGGCCCTTCCGTCGTCGGCGAGCATCTGGGTCGGCGCGATCCTCAGGCTGCCGTCGGTCATCTCCTGGACCCGCTCGAAGTACGCGAGGACGTCGTCGATGCCGCGGTAGTCGCCACTCAGGGGATGGTCCCCGCTCACGTGCCACCAGATGTCGGGGGCCAGGAACGCCCGCATCCCCTCCCGGTCGCCGGCGTTGTACGTGTCGAGCGCCTGCCGGATCTTGCCGACGTTCGGATGCTCCGTGCCCATCGTCATGGCGCGACCGACCCTACCTCCGCCCGACCACCCTGGATATGGGCCCGATGGCGTACGGCGATGAGCGAAGCACCAGCCCGGAACTCATCCCGGGAGCACGAGGACGACCGATGCCCCGCCGGCCGGGAGGTTCGACGCCTCGGCACGACCGCCGTGCGCCTCCGCTACGGCCTGCACGATGGCCAATCCGAGGCCGACGCCGCCCTCCGGCCTCGACCGCCCCCCGTCGGGCCGGGTGAAGGGCTCGAAGGCCATCGGGAGGAACTCCTCGGGGAACCCGGGACCCGAGTCGCGGACCTCGATCCGGAGGACGCCGTTCTCCGTGGCGGCCCCGACGGTGACCCTGCCTCCGTGGGGCGTCTGCCGGATGGCGTTGTCCAGGAGGTTTCCGAGCGCCTGCCGGATCCGGACGGCATCCAGGTCGGCGCGGAGGTCGTCGTCCACCCCGACCTCGATCGTCACGTCGCGCTCGGACGCTCGAGCGGCGAACGGCGCGACCGCCGATCCGACCACCGTGCCGACCGTGACGCCCTCGCGCCGGACCGGCAGCCGTCCACGGTCCGACCGGGCGAGCACGAGGAGGTCCTCGGCGAGCCGGGACAGCCGGTCGGTCTCCTCGGACGCACTCGCGAGCGCCCGCTCGAGCTCGTCGACGGTCCGGGAACGCCGCAGCGCGAGGTCGATCTCGGCCCTGAGGTTCGACAGTGGGGTCCGGAGCTCATGGCTCGCGTCGTCGACGAACCGGCGTTCGCGCTCGATCGCCTCCTCGAGCCGCTCGAGCATGGCGTTCAGGGTCTCCGCGAGCCTGGCGAGCTCGTCACCGGTGTCGGGGATCGACAGCCGGCGGCCCGGATCGGACGCCGAGATCGCGGACGCCTCGACCCGTATCGACTCCACGGGTCGCAGGGCCGCGCCGACGACGAGCCAGATCACCCCGACGGCCGCGGCGAGCGCGACGGGACCACCGATCGCCATCGCCGCCGCCAGCCGCGCAATCGCCTCGTTCCGATCGTCGAGCGACGCGCCGACGAGCAGCATGCGCCCTCCGCCGGCGTCGACGACGAGGATGCGCGCGAGGATGACCTCTTCCTCGCTCGTGCGAACGTCGGTCTCGACGAACGTGGGCGTCGACCCGACCGTGAGATGGCCGGTCACGAGCGGCGCGTCGTCGATCCCGCCCGAAGAGGCGACGATCCTCCCGTCGGGACCGATCACCTGCGCGAACGCCTCGTCGGATCCGACGAGCGTCGGTCCGGTGGGAGCCACGAGGACGCCGTTCGACTCGAGGAGCGCGTCGGCCCTCGATCGGAGCCCGTCGTCGACCGCATGGATCAGGTCCGACCGGAGCCGGAGATACACGAACGCGCCGGCGGCGGCGAGCACGACCGCGATCATCACCGCGGAGACGAGCGTGAGCCGCGTGCGGATCGGCAGGCTCATGCTGCCGGCTCCCCACGCAACCGGTAGCCGGAACCGCGCACGGTCTCGATCGAGTCGCGACCGAACGGGCGATCCACCTTGTTCCGGAGGTACCGGATGTAGACGTCGACGACGTTGGAGTCCCCCTCGTACGCGAAGTCCCAGACGTGCTCGATCACACGAGTGCGCGTGAGGACCTCGCCCGGATGGCGCATGAAGAACTCGAGCAGCGAATACTCCTTCGCGGTGAGCTCGATCCTGCGGCCGTCACGCGCCACGCTCCGAGCGGCCGGGTCGAGACTCAGGTCGCCGACCCGCAGGACGGGCGGACGCTCGGTCGCCCCCCGCCGGATCAGCGCTCGGAGCCGCGCGAGCAACTCGGCGAGCGAGAACGGCTTGGTGAGGTAGTCGTCCGCGCCGGCATCGAGACCGGCGACGCGGTCCCTCACCGCGTCGCGCGCGGTGAGCATGAGGACCGGGGTCCATCGACCGGCCTCGCGGAGGCCGCGGCAGACGGCGAACCCGTCGACGTCCGGAAGCATGAGGTCGAGGACGATCGCGTCGTACGGGTTCTCGGTCCCGAGCCACAGGGCCTCCTCCCCGCTCCCGGTGACGTCGACCGCGTAGCCCTCCTCCTCGAGCGCGCGCTTCAGGAGTCCGGCCATCTTGAGCTCGTCCTCGACCACGAGCAGGCGCATGTCCGCCTCCCAGCGACGGCCCCAAGCCTAGGCCGTTCCGATGAGAGGCAGATGAGAGGTCGGTGCGCTAGTGGAACCCCGGCACGAACCGCCGGCGGACGCGTCTTCGGTACGCCGAGTACCCGGGGAAGCGCTCCGACAACATCGATTCCTCCACCCGCGCCTTGAGCTCGAGAACGACCACGAGGATCGCGGTCGGGATCAGGGCGACCGGGGACGAGATCAGTGACCACCCGGACGCGAGCAGCAACAGCCCGCCATAGATCGGGTGGCGCACCAACCGGTACACGCCGCCTTCACGAAGCTCCGCCCCCTCCGTCGGCCGGGGGTAGGCTGCCAAGGAGCTGCCGAGCGCGGCGATGCCGGCGCCGAACAGGGCGATCCCCGCTCCCGCGAACGCGATCCCGATCACGATGAGGAACGCATCGACGGGGTCGGGCCACGCCGTTCCCGCGATCCCGGCCACGACGATCGCCGCGATCGCGACGGATTGCGCGACGACCCAGCCCTCACCGCGCCGGCCGAGCGTCGGGACTCGATCCCCCCTCACACGCTCCACGGTACCCATCCTGAGACGCGCCGGTATCCCATCAACGATCCGTTCGACGGGCCGAGGCCCAAACGCCGGCGAGCGCGCCGACGAGCGATCCGACGGCTGCGAGCCGATCACCCGGTCGAAGCCTTCGAGCTCCGAGCCGCGCGCGACGATCGCCGCGAGGAGCGCGGCGGGGTGCTGCCCACACCGCGAGGTCGAAGCGCTCCACGTGCCGACCGTGCGGCCGTGGCGTGGTCTTCTGGTCAGAAGGCTGCACGGTCCTCCATCAGGGCGTTCAGCCCCGAGGTCGTCGCGCCCAGCACGCCGAGGAGGAGCCCGGCCACGGGTGCGCCGGCGAACCACAGCGCGAGCGTGGCGAGGATGAACAGGTCGAGCTCGATCGACAGGCGGATCGGCATCGACACGGGGTACCTCGCCTTCGGCGCGACGAACATGCCCCAGACCACCGCGGCGACCGCCGGGGCGCCGATGCCGAGGAGCCACGCCCAGGCGCCCTCCCCGACCGTGAACCCCCAGTACGCGAGGCCCACCAGGAGCCCGAGCTCGCAGAGGGATCGGATCGCGAGGATCGTCACGCGGAGGCCGTCCACGTCCGCACGTATCCGAGCCGCGCTCCGCGCGGCGCTCGTTGCGATGTGTCGAGGGCCGGTGGTACAACTCCCCTGCCCGGGCGCGGGAGCCCGGGTGCGACGGGGTGCAGCGAAGACCGGTTGGAATCCGGCACTGTCCCGCAACCGTGAAGCCCCTCCCGGGGACGAGTCGGGTCGCCTCCCCCGTGGCGCAGACGACGGTCCTCGACGGAA
>DATFEU010000210.1:0-2543 GCA_035250725.1 Actinomycetota bacterium | reverse complement strand
CTTCGCCGCCGAGCACGCGGACATCTCGTTCGGGGGCCTCGGCCAGAGCGAGGGCTGGACGCTCACGATCATCCGCACGGACAAGGGGCGCGACCTCTGGGATCGCGCGACGGACGACGGCGTGATCGAGTGGCGTCCCGGGTCGGAGGACGAGGCGGCGATCTCCCTGATGTCCAAGCTCGCGGCCCGGTCGCGAGCCCGTTGGCCCGAGGACACGGCCTGGGGAGAGGCCGGCAGGGTCCCCGAGCCGCCGGCCGAGAGCGTGGCGTCCCCGCCGGGCACGAACCCCGTCTGAGCCGCTCCACCGGGGGGGCGGGGCCGGGCCGATAATCATCTTGCAGGCGTCGACCGGGGAGCCGGTGCGTGGAGACGATCAGGGCGAGTGAGGAGGCGGCGGCACGCCGAGGCGCGACGCTGGAGGCGGTCGCGTTCGCGGCGCAGCGCCTGCTCGAGGAGCCCGACTGGCAGCGGGTGATCCCCGAGATCGTCCGGCGGCTCGCGGAGGCGGTCGACGTCTCGCGGGCCTACGTCTACGAGAACCGGACGGACGGCGACGAGGTCCGCGCGGTCCTGCGAGCGCAATGGGTCGCCCGCGACGACCTCGCGGTCGTGGGCGAGGGAACCGAGCTCGGCTACGAGGGCCTCGAGCGATGGGTGGTCACGCTCGGGTCCGGCGAGATCCTCTCCGGGCCCGTGGCCCGCTTCCCCGCGTCCGAACGCCCCACGCTCGAGGCCCACCAGGTGCGATCGCTGCTCCTCGTCCCGCTCGTGGTCGCCGGCGACTGGTGGGGATACATCGGGTTCGACGACTGCGTGGACGAGCGCGCCTGGGGCCCGGACGAGACCGACGCGCTGCGCGCGGCCGCCGGGACGCTCGCGGCGGCGATCAACCGGGAGCGCTCGGAACGACGCCTTCGCGAGACGGAGGCGCGGTTCCGGTCGATCGTGGAGACGACGCCGGCGATCACGTACCAGAAGCACCTGACGAAGGGCTACGACGTCGAGGGCTCGGTCCTCTACGTGAGTCCCCAGGTCGAACGGATCCTGGGCTACTCCCCCGACGACTGGGCCGCGATCCCGGAGTTCTGGTCGCAGCTGCTCCATCCGGACGACCGCGAGCGCGTGATCCGCGAGAGCGAGCGGAGCACCCGGACCCGAGAGCCCTACCGGCAGGAGTACCGGATGATCGCCGCGGATGGGCGGATCGTCTGGTTCCGGGACGAATCGGTGCTGATCCACGACGAGGAGGGTCAGCCGGTCGTCTGGCAGGGGGTCATGGTGGACATCACCCAGCGGAAGGAGGCCGAGGAACGCCTCCGGGAGGCCGAGGAGGTCTTCCGCACGGTGGTCGAGCACCTCCCGGCGGTCACGTATCGGGAGGCGTTGGACGACCCGAACCCCGAGCGCTTCTACATGAGCCCCCGCAGCAACGAGGTCTTCGGTTACACGCCCGAGCAGTGGACCTGGAGCCCCGAGTTCTGGGAGACGAACCTGCACCCCGAGGACCGGGCCCGCGTCTTGGAGCTCGACGAGGAGACGAACCGGACCCACGAGCCGTTCGTGGCCGAGTACCGCTTCCGACGGGCCGACGGAACATACGTGTGGATCCACGACGAAGCGACGGTGGTGGAGAGGCCGAACGGCGAGGTGTTCCGGCAGGGCTTCCTCCTCGACATCACGCTTCGCAAGGACGCCGAGTCCGCGCTCGCCGAAACCGAGGAGCGGTACCGCCTGCTCGTCGAACGCAGCCCCGTGTCGATCTACGTCCAGGACGTCGACCCGGAGACCGGCGGCTCGGTCACGAGCTATCTCTCGCCGGCGAACGAGACGCTGATCGGCTACACCTCGGAGGAGGTGGCCTCCGACCCCACGCTCTGGACGCGGTTGATCCACCCGGACGACCGCGAACGCGTCCTGTCCGCCGACCGCTCGTCGAACGTCCAGGGCGGCGAGTTCTCGCTCGAGTACCGCGTGATCCACAAGGACGGGCACGTCGTGTGGGTCCAGGACGTCGCCACGTTCCTCGAGTCCGGCGACCGACGCTACTGGCAGGGTTTCATGCTCGACATCACCGAGCGCAAGGAGGCGGAGGCCAAGCTCGAACGCGCGCTCGAGGTCGAGCGGGACGCGTCACAGCGGCTGCGCGCGCTCGACGAGATGAAGAACACCTTCCTGCAGGCCGTCTCCCACGACCTGCGGACGCCACTGGCCGCGATCCTCGGGCTTGCGGTCACGCTCGAGCGCGAAGACGTCCGGCTCGACGTCGCGGAAACACGTCACCTCGCCGGTCGCATCGCCGAGAACGCCCGAAAGCTCGATCGCCTCGTGACCGACCTGCTCGACCTCGACCGCCTCGCGCGCGGCATCGTCGAACCGAAGCTGCACCCCACCGACGTGAGCGAGATCGTCGAGCGGGTGGTCGCGACATCCGACCTCGCCGCGGCCGGCCGGGTGAGCGTGGACGCGCCCGCGGTCGTGGTCAACGTCGACGGGGCGAAGGTCGAACGGATCGTCGAGAACCTGCTCGCGAACGCCGCGCGCCA
>DATFEU010000185.1:0-8827 GCA_035250725.1 Actinomycetota bacterium | reverse complement strand
TATCGGAACGGCGTTCGGTTCGGCGCATCGGCGAACTCCGGTTCGGCGATAGACGTCGTCAACACGAGCGGAGGGACGGTCACCTACAAGGTCTGCGAGTACCGAACGACGAAGTGCTCGAACACCGCATCCGTGACGTTCTGAACGCCGTGTGCCGTCAGGAGCCCCGAGGATATCGGGCGCGCGCAGCTCGGTGACTCCACGTCAGGACAACCGGATGGTCGAGATGCTCGGCGTGCTCATGCTCCTCCGACCCCCGACCGGAGGCGCGTCCGTGGCGGTGCCCCTTCGGCGCAGCCGTCCACCCACCTAGGTCCAAAGGCCTCCTCTTCGGAACCCGGCAGGTCCTCCGTTCGGCCTCCGGAGAAACGATCCAGAAACGGCTCCTCCGTCGGATGCGCGGCCTACGACGCACCCCTCAGGATGGGGACTCACCAAGGGGAGGAACCAGACCGTGGATCCGCAGAGGCTGCGGGCGGAGGGCGAGACGACGCCGCGGCGGCAGCATGCCGGGGTCGCTTTCGAGCGTACCCGCGCCTTGCTCGCCGCCATGGTCCTCGCGATCGTGTTCAAGGGTCTCGTGCCGGTCGTCGCCGCCACCCTCTGGGGAAACTAGGGTTGCTGCAGCAACTCCGCGCCCGATACGTCTCGCACGCGACCGCCGTGTGGATGCTCACGACATCGCTTCTGCTCGTGAGCGTCCTCATCTGGCTGGGGATGCGCGGCGTGGAGCCACCCCTGGCCGGCGAACGATCCGTCCCGCTATGGGCGCTCGCTCTCGCGTTCGGGCTGGCCGAGGTGTTCGTGATGCATGTCCGCATCGGACGCCGCGCGCAGACGTTCTCGCTCGCCGAGATCCCGCTGGTGTTCGGCCTGATGCTCGTGAGCCCGGGCGGACTCGTACTGGCGCAGACGATCGGCGTCGGCGTGGCCCTCGCCCTCCACCGCCGGCAGAAGCCGGCGCGCCTCCCGTTCGACGTCGCGCGGCGGGCCCTCACGACGCTCGTCGCCGTCGTCCTGGTGTCGATATCCGCGTTGGCGCTCCCGGCCGGATGGCCCGCGCTCTGGGCCGGCATCCTCGGCGCCACGCTGGTCGCCAACCTGATCGACGGGATGCTGGTCAACATCGCGATCGCGCTCTCCTCCGACGGCGAGCTCCGGCTCTTCGACCAGGTGATCGGCGTCGGGACGGCTCTGAGCGTCGCTACTGCCGCGCTCGGGGGCTTGGCCGTGATGGTCTATCTCGAGCATCCGGCGGTGGTCCTGCTGGTGGCGGCGGCAGCGGGGATGACGTACCTCGCCGGCAAGGCGTTGACGAGCCTCCAGCGGAAGCACGACGAGCTGCTGCAGCTCCAGCGGGCGACCGGTCTCGCACAGCGGTCTCTGAAGCGTGAGGACATGATCCCCGAGCTGCTCCAGCACATGCGGGCGATGTTCGACGCCGAGATCGCCGAGGTACTCCTGTGGCCCGAAGAACCCGGCCAGCCGCTCGTCAGGTGCCAGATCGGACCCGGCGACGACCGGGCGGACTTCGATGCGGTCTCCCCGAACCCCGCCGAGGGCGTGTGGGCTCGGGTCGCCGCCGAACGCGAGGCGGTGCTGCTCGCCCGCCCGATCCGGAACGACGCGCTGAGGCGGTACTTCGGGGAGTTGCGGATCCGCGATGCGATCGTCGCGCCGATCTGCTCGGAAGACCAAGTGCTCGGCGTCATCACGATCGCCGACCGGCTCGGTGACTTCACCACGTTCGACGAGGACGATGTCGAGATCCTGCGGACGCTCGCCAACCACTTGGCCGTCGCGCTGCGGAACTCGCTGCTCGTCGAACGCCTGGAACGCGCGCTCGCGCACGAGACGGAGATGAACCGGCTGAAGGACGAGTTCGTCGCGACGGTCTCGCACGAGCTCCGAACGCCCGTCACCAACATCCAGGGGTTCGTCAAGACGCTCCTGCGTCGGGACCTGCGGTTCACCCCGCAGGAGCAGGAGGAGTTCCTCAGGCGAGCCGACCGGCAGTCGGACCGCCTCGGGCGCCTGATCGAGGACCTGCTGTTCGCATCACGGGTCGAGTCCTCGCAGGAACTCCGGCCGAGCGATGTCATCGGCCTCGCGGGCCTGATCACTCGGGTGGTGTGCGACGGGCAGGGCGCCGAGGAGCGCCGACGCATCGACGTCGTGCTTCCGGGTCGCCTTCCGCCGATCGCCGCCGTCGAGGAGGACGTGTACCGGATCGTGCGCAACCTCGTCGACAACGGGCTGAAGTACTCGCCTCCAGACGCCCGGGTCACGATCACGGGCGTCGCCGAAGCCGACTACGTCGTCGTCAGGGTGCAGGACCGGGGACCGGGCATCGATCCCGACGAGCGCGAACGGATCTTCGACCGCTTCTACCAGATCGACCAGTCCGCGACCCGACGGGTCGGTGGGATCGGGATGGGACTGTACATCTGTCGACGCGCGGCCGAGCGTCTCGGCGGCTCCGTGTGGCTGGACCGGTCGGATGCCTCTGGCTCGGTCTTCGCGGTCCGTTTCCCCATCGGCGCTCACCATGACCGTCCCGAGCGCGCGGACGTCGTGAACGTGGCGGCGCCGGCCTGACGCGTCCGTAATCATCGCGGGACCTGCCAGGGTTCCGCGGTCCTCGTGCTCCCAGATGCCTCGATCGACGACACGCGATCCGCGCCGTCGGCGGTCGCCCATGACATCGCGCGAGCGGGATCGGGCGCGTCTGAGGCGTCGACGACCCTCCAACAGCGGCGACCGGTCCGTTCGCCCGCTCACGCTCGGGTGCACTGCGGCACAACTCTCGACCGCGCCGCGCGTCTGCAAGGACGTCGGCTATCCATCGGAGCGGGCAGGGTGTACAACCAGCAGCGATGGGCGACCCGAGGGGTTCGGAGGGCATCGAGGTCCGCAAGACGGTGACGATCCTGTTCGCTGACGTCATCGGCTCGACCGAACTCGGCGAGCGGCTGGATCCCGAATCCCTGCGCCAGGTGATGACCCGATACTTCGACGCCATGCGCACAGCGATCGAGGATCACGGCGGGACCGTCGAGAAGTTCATCGGGGATGCCGTCATGGCCGTGTTCGGTATCCCGACGGTTCACGAGGACGACGCGCTACGAGCGATCAGGGCGGCACAGGACATGCGACTCGTGTTGGCCAGTCTCAATGGTGAGCTGGAGAGGGACTGGTCAACGACGATCGACATCCGGACGGGCGTGAACACCGGGGAAGTCGTGACCGGCGAACCCACGCTCGGAGATCCGCTCGTGACGGGCGACGCGGTGAACGTCGCCGCCAGGCTCGAGCAAGCCGCGCAGATGGGCGAGATCCTGATCGGCGATTCGACGTACTCGCTCGTCAAGGATGCCGTGCAAGCCGAGAAGACCGATCCCCTCGAGCTCAAGGGCAAGGCGATCTCGATCCACGCATTCCGTCTGCTGCAGGTCCTCCCGGCCGAACCACTATCTCGACGTCTCGAGTCGGCGATCATCGGCCGGGATCGCGAGATGGCGCTCCTGCGCCAGGCGATGGATCGCGTCGCTGCCGACCGAGTCTGTTACCTGTTCACGGTCCTCGGCGACGCCGGCGTGGGGAAGTCCAGGCTTGTGGCGGAGGCGGTGCGCGAGGCGGAATCTGCGGTCACGGTCCTTCAGGGTCGCTGCCTCCCCTACGGACAGGGGATCACCTTCTTCGCGGTGGAAGACGTCATCCGGCAGGCCGCCGGGATCGGTTTGGGTGACTCCTTGCAGCAGGCGCGAGGCAAGATCGCCTCGTCGCTGCACGGCGAGGAAAGCGACGGCCTGATCGCGGATCGGATCTGCCAGTTGCTCGGTCTGAGCGAGACGGCGATACCGACCGAGGAGATCTTCTGGGCGTTCCGCAAGTTCGTCGAGGCACTTGGACGTGATCGCCCGTTGCTCCTGGTGTTCGAGGACATCCACTGGGCCGAGCCGACGTTCCTCGACCTCATCGAGCATGTCGCCGAGTGGGCGCGCGACGCGCCGATCCTGCTCGTCTGTCTAGCTCGTACCGAGCTGCTGGAGCAACGGCGCGCCTGGGCGGGTGGCATGCTCAACGTCACCACCATCCACCTCGAACCGCTCTCCGAGGAGGAGACCGGCCAGCTCATCGCGAACCTCATGGGGATCCAGGTCTCGCAAGAGCACAGTCAGTCGCGGATCGCGGAAGCGGCGGAGGGAAATCCCCTGTTCGTGGAGGAGACGCTCTCCATGATGATCGACTCGGGACTCCTTCGGAACGTCGATGATCACTGGGTTCCCGAGACCGACCTCGCGACGGTCTCGGTCCCCCCCTCGATCCAGGCGCTCCTCGCGGCGCGCGTTGATCGTTTGAGTCCTCAGGAGCGCATCGCGATCCAGCGAGCCTCGGTGATCGGACGGGTCTTCCCGCTCGATGCCGTCCTGGCCCTCACACCTGACTCCGAGCCCGACATCGTGGAGAAGGATCTCCAGGCGCTCATCCGCAAGGAGCTCATCAGGCCGGACCGCTCGCCGTACCTGGGCGAGGGTGGTCTTCGCTTCCGTCACCACCTGATCCGCGATGCGGCCTACCACAGCATGCCCAAGCAGGCTCGGGCAGACATGCACGAACGGTTCGCAGATTGGCTCGCCCAGCGGGTCGGCCCCGGAGTCGGCGACCTCGACGAGCTGATCGGGTACCACCTGGAGCAGGCGTATCGCTACCGGTCGGAGATCGGACCGTCGTCGGCACAGCTCGACGACTTGAGGACACGGGCGGCCGCACGGCTCGCGTCGGCAGGACGCGGGGCCTTCGGCCGGGTCCGGACCTGGGCGGCGATCCCCTCGCCTTCTCGGATGGACATGCCGGCCGCGGTGAACCTGCTCACGCGTGCCGCCTCGTTGATGGACGAGACTCCCGAGCGGCTCGAGCTGCTCCCCGACCTGGCGACGGCCCTCGTCGAAACGGGCGAGTTCCTGGCGGCGGACGCATTGCTCGAGGAAACGATCCGCGGGGCCGAGCGGTATGCCAACGACGGTGTGCAAGCGCACGCGATGCTCGTCCGTCTCCTCCTGGAACTGCAGACGGGCTCCCAGAAGGAGACCGGGGAGGCGATCGCGGAGGCGGAGCGGGCCGTCCACATCTTCGAGCAGATCGACGATCAGCGGGGCCTCGCGAAGGCCTGGGGAGTCATCGGCGAGTTCCACTGGGAGATATGCCACTTCGCGGACGCTGAGGAGGCGTACGAGCGAAGCCTCGAGCACGCGCGAAAGGCCGGCGACGAGAGACAGGAGTCGTGGGGCCTCTACATGCTCGCCGCCGGCGCCGCTTGGGGCCCGATCCCGGTGCCCGAAGGCATCAGGCGATGCGAAGAGATCGTCGCAGAGGCGGGAACACAGCGCATCGTGGAGGCTCGCGGCTTGCTCGCCCTGGGTGTCCTCACGGCGATGCAGGGTCGGTTCGACGATGCAAGGAGGATGGCCGTTCGGGGTCGGGCCATCCTGGGTGACGTCGGGTTCAAGATCCTGTCCGCCGCCTACAGCCAGTCCTCCGCGTACGTGGAGATGCTCGCAGGCGACCCTCGGGAGGCCGAGCGCGAATTGCGAAGCGGGTACGCCGATCTGGAGAGGATGGGCGAGAAGGGGTATCTCTCCACGGTCGCGGCCGAGCTCGCTCAGTCGCTGTACGAGCAACGCGAGTTCGAAGAGGCCGAGCGATTCACGCACGTCAGCCAGGAACTCGGTCCGCTCGATGATTACGCGACGCAGGTGGAGTGGCGTGGCACGCGCGCCAAGCTGCTCGCCAGGCGGGGAGAGCTGGATGTTGCCGTCGCGCTCGCCGAAGAGGCGGTGGCACTGGCCGCGGATACGGACTACCTGAACCTGCAGGGTGACGCCCTCAAGGATCTCGCGGAGGTGCTGACCCTCGGCGGGAGGACCGGCGACTCGGCAAACCGTTGGAGCGAGGCGCTCGAGCTCTACGAACGCAAGGGGAACGTCGTCTCGGCCGGGCGGGTCAGGGCGGCGCTGGAGGGTATCGCGAGCGGCTCGAGCGAGCGGTGACGGCGACCCATGGCTCCCGAGAGGAGGACCCGCGGTGACGAAGGATGAGAGGGACCGGAAGAAGCCACCCGGCGGTGCGGCACAGCAGCGACGGCAGGCATTCCTCAACAAGCGAGGTCTGCCACTCGACGACGAGACCGAGGACCGATCGACCGAGGACGAGCCGGAGGAAGGGGCAAGCCATTCCGAGCCCGAGGATGGATCGAAACCCTGACCGATCGACAACCTGAAGCGAGGGGGGGCGGTGAGGGCCAAGGGCGAGGCGGGAGCCGGGACCGGTCGAACGCACAAGAGTCTCGGGGTCCGGAGGCTTCGGGCAGGTCGAGCTCGGGCGAAGGTCGGCGGGAAGGCCGCGGTTCGGCTCCAGTCGTTCGTCGAGCAACGTGGTCTCGGCGGCGTTGGAGGCGGAGGGCGGCAGGCGCGAGCGCCGTCGCCGCGAACCGTGCAGGCGCGTCCCGGCGCCGACCCCGAGGCTGACTGGGTCTATCAACAGATGCTCGCGGCGCCCGCGACGAGCCCCGGGGTGGCGATCGAAGCCCACGCGCCGGTGTGGAGGTTCCTGGGCCCCCGCTGGATCCCGGAGGGTCAAACGTACGGCGAGGGACCGGGCTCGTCCCCGTCTGTCGCCGGGCGGGTCACCGCGATCGGTGTCGACCCCTCCGACGGAAGCCATCTGCTCGTCGGCTCGGGGGGTGGTGGGGTCTGGGAGACCAGGAACCGGGGACGCACGTGGGAGCCGCGCACCGATGATCAGCCCTCGCTCGGGATCGGTGCACTTGCCTTCGATCCGTCCGATCCGGCGAAGGTGTACGCGGGCACGGGCGAAGGGAACTCCAACTTGCTCCCCGGCCAGGGCCTGCTCACGTCGGCCGACGGTGGCACCAGCTGGATCCTGAACAAGACCGCCGAGGTCGACAACACCCTCTTCTATCGACTGATCGTCGATCCGACGGACGGCGACCGGCTGTTCGCCGCCACCGCGGATGGCATCCTCGTTTCGACCGACGGCGCAGAAACGTGGACCGCCTCGAAGGAGATCCCAACCTGGGACCTGTCTCTCGGCGTGGCCGCAGGAGCTTCCATCGAGGTGCTCGCGGCGACCACGGGCGGTCTGTATCGCTCCGGAGACGCCGGGTCGAAATGGAAACGACTGCATCTCCCATGGGGTCCGGAGCGGTTCGACGATCCCTTCGGAAGGATGGCCGTCGCGCACGCGCCCTCCGATCCGGGCATCGCGTACGCCTTCGCCACCAACTGGGGATCGGTCTGGCTCTGGCGACGGGAGCAGGCCGGGGGTCGGTTCTCACGCATCGAGCTGCCGCCCCGCGGGCTTCGCGGCGACGGGACCTCTCAGGCCTGGTACGACTGGTGCCTCGGCGTCGCGCCGGACGACCCGGACACCGTCTTCCTGGGCGCGATCGAGCTCTTCCGCGGCCGCCCCTCGTCGAGGGGAGGGTGGTCCTGGAAGAACATCGCGTCGCGGAGGAAGGGCGATTCGATCCACCCCGACCAGCATTGCGTGGTCTTCGATCCGTCGGATCCGAACGTCCTGTACGCGGGCAACGACGGCGGGATCTATCGTTCGCCCGATCGGGGTGACTCCTGGAAGTCGCTCAACAAGGGCCTGGCGATCGCCGAGATCGAGTACCTCGCCCAGCACCCGCGGTGGCGGACGTGGATGATCGCGGGGACCCAGGACAACGGCACCCTGCGTCATCGCGGTGAAGGCATCTGGGACCAGATCGCAGAGGGTGACGGTGGAGACTGTGCCGTGAACGCGGCGTCCCCCGACACCTGCTACCACTCCTTCTACTACATGGCGATCGAGCGCTCGCGATCCGCCGGCGAGAGATGGACCGACATCACGCCGGAGGTACCTCTCGACTATCGCGTTGCCTGGTATCCACCGCTGGAGGCGAACGGGACCACGGTCGCGTGTGCCGGCGAGACCGTGCTGGTCTCCGATGACGAGGGAAGGAAGTGGAAGGAGATCCCCCTGCCCGCGGGCGAGCTGGCGTCGGCCATGACCTTCGCCTCGGATGCGCGGATCCTGGTGGGCCGAGAGGACGGTCATGTCTTCTCGATCGACCGTCTGGACCGCGGTTGGGATGCCCCAGAACCTCTCAGCCGGCCGCGGGAGGCGTTCCTCAGCGACCTGCTCGTCCAGTCTCGGTCCGGGCGCTACTGGGCGACGTATTCGACGGTGCGCGGTCCCCACGTCTTCCGCTCGGTGAACGGCGGCTGGACGTGGGAAGACATGAGCTCGGGATTCGACGACATCCCCGTGAGCGCCATCGAAGCGGACCCGCGATCTGAGGACAGGCTCTGGCTGGCAACCGACCGGGGGGTGTTCCAAACGATGGATGGTGGCGGGAGCTGGTCCGAGTTCGGCCGGGGGCTCCCGCGAGCCCTGGCGGTCGACCTCGTCTTCCATGCCAAGCTGCGCCTCCTCCGCGTCGGAACCAAGAGCAGAGGGGCCTGGGAGATCGAGATCACCTGATCGGATACGTCACCGAGCCGTGGGTGACGCGTCATCGAGGAAGCGGAGGGGCGGATGAGGAAGGGATCGAGGGCGCGGGCCTGGCTGGCAACGGTCTCCGCGGTCGCGGGGGTGGGCCTCTGTGTCCTGACGCTCGTGTGGAGCGAATGGATCGAGCTCCTGTTCGGCGTGGACCCTGACGGTGGCAGCGGCGCGCTCGAGCTCATGGTGGCCGGTGCCTTCCTGGTGGCGAGCGTGCTCCTGGCGGGGCAGGCACGGCGCGACTGGCGCATCTGGC
>DATFEU010000226.1:0-7617 GCA_035250725.1 Actinomycetota bacterium | reverse complement strand
GTCGACGACGCCGAGCACGTCCTTCTTGGTGATCCGTCCTCCCGTGCCGGAACCGCTCACCTGCGAGAGGTCGACGCCGTGCTCGGCCGCCAGCTTGCGGACGAGCGGCGAGAGGATCTGCGAGCGCGGCCCACGGTCGGGGAGCGGTGCCGACCCGGATGCCGCCCTCTGAGAAGGAATCGGTTCGGGCGCGGACGTCGGAGCCTCGGCGGCCGGGGCCGGCGACTCGGCCGGCGATTCGGCCGCTTGCTCCTGGGGCGGTTGCGCGGCGGGCCGCTCGGCCGCCCCTGCATCGTCGCCGGACGATCCCTCGCCATCGATCCGCGCGAGCTCCGTACCGACCGCGACGGTCTCGCCCTCGCCGACCAGGATCTTCGACAGCGTCCCCGCGGCCGAGGAGGGCACCTCGGTGTCGACCTTGTCGGTCGAGATCTCGAACAACGGCTCGTCGAGCGCGACCTGGTCGCCCTCCTGCTTCAGCCACTTCAGGATCGTCCCCTCGACGACGGTCTCGCCGAGTTGGGGCATCTTCACGGACGTCATCTCGTCTCCTCGTATCGGGGGGCTACCGCCCGTGCGTCCGCGGTCACGCTTCGAGCCCGCCGAACGCCACGGGTCACCACGCCGACAGCTTCCGGACGGCCTCCTCGATGTCGGTCACCTGCGGCAGGTACGCGTCCTCGAGGGGCGGGGAGAAGGGCACGGGAACGTTCGGCGGCGCGAGGCGAACGACCGGCGCGTCCAACGACTCGAACGCCTCCTCGGCGATCAGGGACGCAACCTCGGCGCCGATGCCCAGGAACCGGTGGCTCTCGTACAGGACGAGCGCGTGGCTCGTCTTGGTCACCGAGGTGAGGATCGCGTCGTGGTCGAGTGGCTGCACGGTGCGGAGATCCAACACCTCGACGTCGATCCCTTCCCCGGCGAGCGTCTCGGCCGCCTGGAGCGCGAGGTGCACCATCATGCCGGAAGCGATCACGGTCACATCGGCGCCTCGGCGCTTCACGTCGGCGGAGCCGATCGGCAGGAGGAAGTCCGGGTCCTCCGACACCTGCTCCTTGATGCGGCGGTAGATCCACTTGTGCTCGAGGAACACGCACGGGTTGTCGTCGCGGATCGCCGCCTTCAACAGCCCCTTCGCGTCGGACGGGAATGCCGGGCAGATGACCTTGAGTCCGGGAGCGTGCGCGAGCCAGGGTTCGGGGTTCGTCGAGTGGAAGCTCGACGCCCGGACCCCGCCGCCGGAGGGACCACGCAAGACGACCGGGATCGGGACGCCGCTGCGGTAGTGGTAGCGCGCGAGCGCCGTGGTGATCTCGTCGTAGCCGCTGGACATGAAGTCCGCGTATTGGAACTCGCCGACCGGGCGCATCCCCTCCATCGCCGAGCCGAGCGCCATCCCGACGATCGTCTCCTCGACGATCGGCGTGTCCATGACGCGCTCCGCGCCGAACCGTTCGATGAACCCCTCGGTCACCTTGAACGCACCGCCGTAGGCGCCGATGTCCTCGCCCAGCAGGTACACGCGGTCGTCCCGTTCCATCTCCTCCCAGAGCGCCTCGGCGATCGCGACGAGGTAGGTGGCCTCGCCCTGGTCGGTGCGCTTGCCCCGCGGCTCGGCGCCGTGGCCGGCCGCCCCCGCCTCCACCTGGGTGGTCGCCATCAGACCTCCGTGCCTCCGCCGCGGCCCGGCTCGCCCGCCCAGTAGCCGTCGTCGGTGTACAGGCCCTTCGTCACGTCGCCGGGCTCGGGGAACGGCGAGGAGAGCGCGTACTCATACCCGGCCTCGAAGGCCGCCCGCACGCGTTCGTCGAGCTCGGATACCTCCTGCTCGCTCACGACGCCTCGGGCGCGAAGGAGCTCCTCGAACCGGCGCACGGGGTCCTTGTTCGTCATGTGGTCCTCCAGGAGCTCCTGGGGGACGTACTTCGCGGGGTCGTGGCCCGCGTGACCACGCCAACGGAGCGAGAGGCTCTCGATCAGGGTGGGGCCGTCTCCCGCGCGTGCGCGTTCGACCGCCTCGTGCGCCACCTTGTACACGTCGAGCACGTCCTGCCCGTCCACGCGGACGCCCGGCATCCCGTACGCGCCCGCTCGCTCGGCGATCGTGGGCACCGGGAACTCGAGCGGGTTCGGCGTCGAGTACGCGTACTGGTTGTTGTTCACCACCCAGACGACGGGGAGCCGGTGGACCGCCGAGACGTTCAGGGCCTCGTGCCACCGGCCGTTCGACGTCGCGCCGTCGCCGCAGATCGCCATCGCCACGCGCGGGTCGTTCCCGCGCTGGTACACCAGCGCCGCGCCGCACGCCACGGGGTAGGCGATCGGGAGGTGCGACATCACGGTCCACGTCCGGTTCCCCTGCCAGTCGCCGATGTGGCTGTTGCCGTCCCGGCCGCGCGTGTACCCGTCGATCCGGCCCCAGAACTGCGCCATGACGCGGTTCAGGTCCAGGCCCTTCGTGAGCTGCGCCGAGAGGTCTCGGTGCGTCGGGAACAGCGAGTCGTCCTTGCGGAGCGCGAACGCGACACCGACGTGCGTCCCTTCCTGTCCGCGTCCCGAGTAGATCGCGCCGGGGAGCTTGCCTTGCCGGTACAACGCCTCCATCCGCTCGTCGAAGTAGCGGCACAGCTTGAGCAGGCGCAGGAGCTCGCGGAGCTGGTCGTCGGAGAGGCCAACGCGCCAGTCCTCGGCCACGTGCCCCTGTTGATCGACCGTGGTCGCCACCGTCACGCTCCGTGGAGGGGCTTGCCGGCGAGTGCCAGGAAGGCCTCGCCGACCCCCTCGGACAACGACGGATGCGGATGGATCAGCGCGGCGATCTCGGCGGGGATCGCCTCCCAGGCGACCGCGAGCATCGCCTCGGAGATGAGGTCGGTCACGTGAGGCCCGACCATGTGGACGCCGAGGACCGGCCCGCCGTCCTTCTCGGCGACGACCTTCACGATGCCGCCCTCACCGAGCATGTTCGCCTTGCCGATCCCCTGGAAGTTGAACCGTTCGACCACGACCTCGTGCCCGTGCTCGACGGCCTGAGCCTCGGTCAGGCCGACGCTCGCGATCTCGGGCGAGCAGTACGTCACGCGCGGGATCATCGCGTAGTCGATCTCCGCCACGTCGATGCCCCCGATGCGCTCGGCGACGGCGTACCCCTCGGTGAACGACACGTGCGCGAGCTGGAACGGGGTCGCCGCGACGTCGCCGACCGCCCACACGTTCGCGGCCGTGGTCCGAAGTTGCCCGTCGACCTTCACGAACCCCCGGTCGAGCTCGATGCCGGCCTCCTCGACGCCGAGGCCTTCGGTGACCGGCCCGCGCCCGACCGCGACGAGACAGACGTCGGCCTCGGCGGTCTGCGACGTCTCGTCCGCCTCGAACGTGACCTCCACCCGATCTCCCTGGTCCCGGACTTCCTTCACGCTCGCACCGGCGCGCGTCGCGATCCCGCGCTTGCGGAACGCTCGCGCGATCTCCTTCGACAGGTCCTCGTCCTCGAGCGGGGCGATCCGGGGGAGCGCCTCGACGACCGTAACCTCGGCACCCATCGACCGATAGAAGCTCGCGAACTCGAGGCCGATCGCGCCCGCCCCGATGATCACGGCCGAGGAGGGCAGCTCGCCGTACCAGAGCGCCTCGTCGCTCGTGATGACGCGCCCGGAGAGCCGGGTCCCCGGCAGCAGCTTGGGCCGCGACCCGGTCGCGATCACGACGTCGCCCGCCGACAGGGATCGGTCGCCGACCTCGACCACCGGCCCAGGCTTGATCGTGGCCGACCCGTTGATCACGTCGATCCTCCGCGCCTTGACCAGCCCCGTCACGCCCCGGACCAGCTTGTCCACGATCTTCGTTTCGAACGCCTGGACCTGTGTCCAGTCGGGTTCCCCGGAGGCCTTGACGCCCCACTCCTCGGACCGGCTGACCGCGTCCATCACCGCCGCCGACTGCAGCAGCGCCTTGGTCGGGATGCATCCGCGCAGCAGACAGGTGCCACCGAGGCGGTCGTCGCGTTCCACGAGGGCAACGCGCTTCCCGAGTTGAGCAGCGCGGAGGGCACAGGAGTAGCCACCGGTCCCCGCACCGATCACGACGACGTCGTAGGCGTCCGTCATCCGAGCGACCATGCTACCGCGCTCACGCGCGTGCCTTTCCCGAGCAACGCCGCGGCGACCAGCGGCCGCCCGGAACCGGCGAACGTAGGATGCGCGGATGAGCGTCGCCGACGTCCGGCACGGTCCGCTCGAGGGCCTGCATCGCGATCTCGGGGCCAAGCTCGGGCCCTTCGGCGGGTGGTTGATGCCGATCGAGTACGCCGGCGTGCTGTCCGAGCACCGCGCCGTCCGCGAGCGCGTCGGCCTGTTCGACCTCAGCCATCTCGGGAAGCTCGACGTCCTCGGGTCGGGAGCGTTCGACGCGCTCCAGGGGCTGTTCACGAACGACCTCCGCGGGCTCGACGTCGGCCGCGCTCAGTACCACCACCTGCTGAACGAGGCTGGCGGCGTCCAGGAGGACCTGTTCGTCTACCGCCTGGGCGAGGAGCGCTGGTTCGTCGTCCCGAACGCGGCGAACAAGGACAAGGTCGCCGGGGCGATCCTCGGCGCCGGTGCCGATGTCGACGACCACGACGGTTGGATCTTCCTCGGCATCCAGGGCCCCCGCGCTCACGCGGTCGTCGGAGCCCTCTGGCCCGAGGCGGTCGAACTCGCCTTCCGCGGGTGCCGGACGGTCGACCGCTCGGGGACCGAGGTGGTCCTCGCGCGGACCGGCTACACGGGGGAGCGCGGTTTCGAGCTGTTCGCCGACGCGAGCATCGCCGAGGAGCTCTGGCGAGCGATCTCCGAGGCCGGGGCGGGCTTCGACATCGAGCCGTGCGGCCTCGGCGCGCGGGACGTGCTCCGGCTCGAGATGGGCTATCCGCTCTACGGACAGGACCTCGGTCCGGACCGAACGACGCTCGAGGCGGGGCTCGACTGGGCGGTCGCGTTCGACAAGGGCGACTTCGTGGGCCGCGACGCGCTCGTCCGCCAGCGCGAGGAGGGGGTGCCGAGCCGGCTGCGCGGCCTTCGAACCCGCGACCGCCGCCACATCCCCCGCGCGCATCAGCACGTCGCCGCGGACGGAGGGGAGGCTGGAGAGGTCTCGAGCGGCACGTTCTCCCCGCTGCTCGGGGTCGGGATCGCGCTGGCCTACCTGTCGCCGGCCGACGGGTTCGACGAGGGGGGCGAGGTCGAGATCGACATCCGCGGCCGCAGCGCGCCGGCGGACGTCGTGGGGACCCCGTTCGTCGACCGTTCCCCCCGCTAGGGTCGATCCGCCGCGGGCGCCGCCGCCGCGATCATCTCGTCGACGGAGGCTCCGTTGAACTCGGTCCTCGAGAGGAGGCGGTTCAGCAGGAACGGCGCCCTGGGGCTCGCCGGCATGACGGCAACCACCACGTACAGGCCGGAGGTCGGGATCCCGAGCTCGCGGACGGGTCCGAACCCCGGCGCGGCGACGAAGTACGCCCAGCGGGCGGGTTGGCGCCCCACCGAGCACGTGCCCTGGCCGTGGGCGACGTAGTCACCCGGCGAGTCGGGCTTTCCCTGTGCGAACGCAGGCAGGTGGTCGCTCACGACGAACTGCCGGGTGGCGCGACACAGCTCCGACCCGGTGATCGCGTCGAGCGCGGGTCCGGTCGCCGCCAGGTAGTAGTAGTCGGACGGAACGCCGACGGCCGTCCCGTCGACCCACATCGCAGCGAGCCCTTCGAGCGGGGGCCGGCTGAGGCCCCATGCCTCCGGCCTCGGCGCCGCCACGATGCCCTGCCGGGGGTCGTCGAACGCTCCCGCGAGGCGCGGCCGCCACGCGTCGGGGATCAGGGCGGAGACCGGACCGGCGGATACCTGTTGGAACGGGCTCGGCGACTGCCGGATCTGCAGGGAGGTAGACCCGTTCGGTGCGGGTGCATCCGCGGCCGCGTCGCCGCAGCCTACGGCGACCAACGTCAAGACGAAGCAGCCGGCTAGCTTCCGCACGAGGAGACCCGGGAGCCAGCATAGACCGGGGCTCCGCGCTTGCGCTACCTGCGCTAGACCCGATGGGGGAGCCGCGCCTCGGGCCCGGAGCCGGTCGGGGTGGGAGCCCGTGCGGCAGGGGAAGCGGGCGTCTCGGCCCCCGGCACCCGGGCGCCCGGGCGCGCCGGGATCACGAAGGAGACCCGCGTCCCGCCCGCGGGCAGCGGATCGGCCCACATGATCCCGCCGTGTTCGATCACGAGCTGCCGGGCGAGATGCAGGCCGACCCCCGCGCCCGCCCGCTCCTTCCTGAGGATCTCCTCGCCCGCCGTGAACGGCTCCTCGAACGCCCTGGAGGCGACCTCCCGCGCGAGCCCCTCGCCGCGGTCGGTGACGGAGACGAGGACTCCCTCGTCCATCACGCGGCCCTTCAGCAGGACGGGCTCACCACCCGCGGGAGAGAACCGACACGCGTTGTCGAGCAGCTGACGGACGATCTCGGTGAACCGGACGGGGTCCGCCGCACCTACGAGCGTCTCGGGGACCTCGAGATCGAGCGGCACGGTGTCGTACCGGCGGCCGGCGTCTTCGGCGAGCTGGCGGAGGACGGGCGCGAGGTCGGTCTCCTCCACCTCGAGCGAGAGCGTCCCGCGATCCAGGTCGGCCACCGCGAGCATCTCGTCGATCAGCTCGGTGAGCTTCTCCAGCGAGGCCTCGAGCTGGGCGACGAACTCCTCGCGCTCCTGCTCGGCGAGGGCGGGGTTCCGGAGCACGTAGGCGATCCCCTTCGCGATCGTGACCGGCGTCCGGAGCTCGTGCGAGACGTTCGCGATGAAGTCGGCCTTCGCCGTCGTGAGGGAGTCGAGCTGCTCGGAGACGTTCTCGAGGGCGGACTCGAGATCGGTGGTCCGCTCGGAGTCGCGTACCATCTGCTTCGCGAGCTGGGCCGCGATGCGAGGACCGAGGGCGATGCTGCCCGCATGCACCGTCCGCATCGCCCGGAGCACGGCCTCGGGGCCATCCTCCTTCAGGACGTAGGCGACGGCGCCGGCACCGAGCATCTCGGCGACCCCGACCAGAGACCCGCCCTCGGTCCAACAGATCACCGAGGTGTCCGGGACCGTGGCGCGTATCCGTCGGATCAGCTCGCTTCCCTCGAGACCTCCGAGCCCGGTTTCAAGAACCACGATGTCCGGACGGAGACGTGCCGAGACCTCGACGGCTCGAAGACCGTCGGTGACGACCTCGATCTCCAGGTCCGCCCCCGAGGTGATGAGGGCGTACTGGAGCCGGGCGAGCCCGTCAGGGGTGTCGCACAGCACGACCTTCGTGGGCATGTTCCCTGAGGTATCGGCCGGTCCGGGGATGGATTGAGGCGAGCGGCGGAGGCGGTGGGCCGAAGGGCGTACGCCGACGGCGCCCGCGGTCGCTCGCCTCGAGCCGCTACTCGACGAGGCCGCTGCGGATCGCGATCGCGACGGCCTGCGCGCGATCGTTGGCGCCGAGCTTCTCGAAGATGCGCTCGAGATGCGTCTTCACGGTGTGCGGAGAGATGCCGAGGTCGTGCGCGACCTCCTTGGTGGTCGCGCCGTACGCGACCTTCTGGAGGATCTCCTTCTCGCGCTTG
>DATFEU010000130.1:0-4149 GCA_035250725.1 Actinomycetota bacterium | reverse complement strand
GACACGAGGGCGAGATCGCGATCTATGCGTGGGCCGGGAACCCCGAGGATCCGGAGACCCAGACGAGCGGCGCCGCGTGGATCCTTGCCACCGAGTGGGTCCCGTACCAGCTGCCCACGTTCGTGACCCCCTCGTTCGCCGCCTACGTGTCCGGGCACAGCACGTTCAGCCGCGCCGCGGCCGAGGTCCTCACCGCTATGACCGGCAGCGAGTACTTCCCCGGCGGACTCCACGAGTGGACGACCGCCGCGGGCGACCTCGACGTCGAGAGCGGACCGACGCGGGACCTCGTCCTCCAGGCGGCCACGTTCTACGACGCTGCCGATCAGGCGGGCCGCTCGCGGATCTACGGCGGGATCCACATCTCGGCGGACGACTTCGCCGGCCGCCAACTCGGCTCGCTGTGTGGCACGGCGGCCTGGGATCTTGCGCAGCGGTACTTCGAGGGCTCCATCGGTGACGAGGGCTGATCGAGGGGACGATCGGCGCACCTCGACGGCGGTGTGGCTCGTCGCCGGGGTCGCCGGAGGAGCGCTGGCGGCGCTCGTGGGCTGGTTGGCGTTCGAGGCGTTCTCGGACGACCCGGCCGCGGCGATGGAGCCTCCGACGTTCGTGGAGGAGGCCTCCGCCGCCGGGATCGACCACGTGTACGACGGCGATTTCACCTATTTCGTCGGGGGCGGCGTCGCCGCGTTCGACTGCGACGACGACGGCCGGCCCGACCTGTACTTCGCCGGCGGGTCGAACCCGGCCGCGCTCTACCGCAACCGGAGCCCGGTCGGCGGGGCGCTGCGGTTCGTCCCGGTAGCCGATCCGGCCACGGACCTCACGGAGGTGGTGGGTGCGTATCCCGTCGACATCGACGGTGACGGGCCGACCGACCTCGCGGTCCTGCGTTTCGGGGAGAACGTGCTGCTGCGCGGCCTCGGCGACTGCCGATTCGAGCGCGCGAACGAGGCGTGGAACGTCGACGGGGGGAACGCGTGGACGACGGCGTTCAGCGCCACCTGGGAGGGCGATGCGTCGCTGCCAACGTTGGCGTTCGGCAACTACCTCGACCCGACGCAGACGGAGAGGGCGACCTGCGCGGACAACGAGCTGGTCAGGCCCGAAGACGGGACGTCGACCTACGCAGATCCGATCCCGCTCTCGCCCGGCTGGTGCACGCTCTCGATCCTGTTCAGCGACTGGAGCGCCTCCGGTCGCGCCGATCTCCGGATGACCAACGACCGGCACTACTACGTGGACGGGGAGGAGCAACTCTGGCGTATCGCCGATGGCTCTCCCGATCTGTACACGGCCGAGGAGGGCTGGCAGCACATGGAGATCTGGGGCATGGGGATCGCGAGTTACGACGTCACCGGTGACGGTCTTCCGGAGGTCTACCTGACGAGTCAGGCCGACAACAAGCTCCAAACGCTGACCGCGGGATCCGCACGACCCAACTACCGAGACATCGCGCTCCGACGCGGAGTCATCGCGCACAAGCCGTACACGGGAGGCGACACGCTGCCTTCCACGGCCTGGCATCCGGAGTTCCAGGACGTCAACAACGACGGGTTCATCGACCTGTTCGTCTCCAAGGGCAACGTCGAGGCGCAGGTCGACTACGCGTCGAAGGACCCCAGCAACCTGCTCCTCGGGCGGCCGAACGGAACGTTCGTCGAGCGCGCGCCCGCCGCCGGGATCGTGAGCTTCGTGCGGGGCCGGGGGGCGGCGCTCGTGGATCTCAACCTGGACGGCATGCTCGACCTCGTCCAGGTGAACCGGCGCGAGAACGTGAGCGTGTGGAGGAACGTGGGGTGGGGCGACGCGGCGGATCCACAGCCGATGGGCAACTGGATCTCGCTCCGGTTCGAGCAGCCCGGTCCCAACCGCGACGCGATCGGCTCCTGGGTCGAGGTCCGGTTCGACGATCGCACCGCCGAGCGTGAGGTCACGGTGGGCGGAGGCCACGCGGGCGGCCAGCTCGGCTGGATCCACTTCGGGCTGGGCGAGGCGGACGGCGCCGAGGTCAGGGTCCGATGGCCCGACGGCGACGTGAGCCCATGGCTGCGGTTCGAGGCCGACACCTGGGCGATCATCGGGCGCGGTGCGACCGAGCCTCGGCTCTGGGCGCCCGGGGACTAGGAGGGCAGGGCGATGGCCCCCGCACGGCTCGCCGAGGTCTCCCTTCCGGACTTCGGCACGTCCGAGGAGGCCCCCGTGCTCCCGCCGGCGCTGTTCGGGGGCCGGCTGGAGCGCCTCCGGGAACGGGCCGACGAGGCCGGCTACGACGCGCTCGTGGTGTACGCCGACCGCGAGCACAGCGCGAACCTCGCCTGGCTCACGGGCTTCGACCCTCGGTTCGAGGAAGCCATGCTCGTCGTCGGGTCCTCGGGCGGGCCGGCGCTCCTCGTCGGCAACGAGTGCTACGGCATGGCGGGGTCGGCGCCGCTTCCGATGCGTCGCCACCTGTTCCAGGACTTCAGCCTGCCGAGCCAGCCCCGCGATCGATCGCGCCGGCTCGCCGAGATCCTGGCCGAGGAGGGCGTCGGGACGTCGAGCCGGGTCGGAGTCATCGGCTGGAAGGAGTCGGCGGATCGCACGCGGATCGAGGTGCCGGCTTTCGTCGTCGACGAGCTGCGCGGGCTGACGACCCTCGGTGCGGTCGAGAACGCGGGCCATCTGCTGACCGGCGCCGCAGACGGGCTGCGCGTGATCAACGAGGTCGAGCAGCTCGCGTGGTTCGAACACGCCGCCTGCTTCACGTCGAACGGCGTCCGCGAGTTGCTGTTCGGCCTGGAGCCCGGCATGCGCGAACGGGAGGCCGTCGCGCTCCTGGGATGGAACGGGTCCCCGCTGTCCTGCCACCTGATGCTCACGAGCGGCGACCGGGCGACGCTGGGGCTGCTCAGCCCGGGCGACCGGCGGATCGAGCGCGGCGACCGCTTCACGGTCGCGTTCGGCATCTGGGGCGCCCTCAACTGCCGGGCGGGCTTCGTGGTGGAGGACGCCGCCGAGCTTCCCGAGGCGATCCGCGACTACGTGGACCGGCTCGTCGCCCCGTACTTCGAGGCGATCGCCGGATGGTACGCGGCGCTCCACGTCGGGCAAACCGGCGGGGCGCTCCACGAGATCGTCCACCGACGCCTCGGCGACCCGTTCTTCGGGATCTTCCTGAACGCGGGTCACCAGCTCTCGCTCGACGAGTGGGTGAACTCGCCGATCGGGCCCGGATCGACGATCGAGCTGCGTTCGGGGATGGCGTTCCAGGTGGACGTCATCCCGGCGACGGGGACGGACTACTTCACGACGAACATCGAAGACGGGGTGGCGCTCGCGGACGAGGGCCTGCGCGCGGAGTTCGCCGATCGGTATCCGGCAGCCTGGGAGCGGATCTCGGCTCGGCGACGGTTCATGGCAGATGTCGTCGGGATCGAGCTCCACCCCGACGTGCTGCCGTTCTCGAACATCCCCGCGTGGCTGCCGCCGTTCCTGCTCGGCCCGGACCGGGCGATGACGCTCGGCTAGGAGGGGGTGCGCGCTCGACCGGCGTGGGAGGTAGCGTGAGTTCGGATTCCGGCGACGGAGGTGATCTCGGTGACGTACGAACCGAAGGCTGAGCATCGATTCTCGTTCGGGCTGTGGACCGTGGGGAACATCGGCATCGACCCGTTCGGCGAGCCGGTGCGCGAGGCGCTCTCCCCGGTGCAGCTCGTCGAGCTCCTGGCCGAGGTGGGCGCGTGGGGCGTGAACCTGCACGACAACGACCTCGTGCCGATCGACGCGAGCGCCCACGAGCGCGACCAGATCGTCTCGGACTTCCGCAAGGCGCTCGACGCCACCGGTCTGGTGGTCCCCATGGCCACGACGAACCTGTTCCGCGATCCGATCTTCAGGGATGGCGCGTTCACGGCCAACGATCCTCGCGTCCGCGCCTTCGCGCTGCAGAAGACGATGCGCGCGATCGATCTCGGCGTCGAGCTCGGCGCGACGACGTACGTGTTCTGGGGCGGCCGCGAGGGCGTGGAGACCGACTCGTCGAAGGATCCGCTGGTCGCGCTCGAACGCTACCGGGAGTCGATGGACTTCCTGTGCGCCTACGTGAAGGACCAGGGGTACGACCTGCGGTTCGCGCTCGAGTCCAAGCCGAACGAGCCGCGAGGC
>DATFEU010000116.1:0-4721 GCA_035250725.1 Actinomycetota bacterium | reverse complement strand
CATCGATCCGTCCGGGCTGAAGGCGACATCGTTCACGTCCCCATCGTGTCCCTGGAACGAACGCACACGCTCGCCCGTCTTCGAGTCCCTGATGTCGATCAGTCCCGAGTTCTGGGGGCCCTCGGTCACGAAGACTCCACGCGGGCTCCAGGCGAGGAGGCCACCCAGCCCCGGAACCTCCAACTCGAGCCGGGACGCCGTGACCGCGCGATGGAGCGCGTCCTCCGCTTCCGCGAGGACCGGCCCTCCGGTCGAGCGCGTGGTTTGGACGGCCTCGATGGCGAGCAGGATGCTGAGCTCGGGGTCGACGTCCAGGTTCGCAACCGAGGCCGCGGCCAACTCCCGCGCCTGCGCGGTGCGCGCCTCACGCGATGCCCGAGCGCTCTGGTCCCTCGCGACGACGGTCAGCGACCCGGCGATGAGTGCCGCCACGCCGAGGACCGCGACGAGCGCGCGAGCCCGGCGCAGGGACCGACGCTCGAGCGCCGACTCGCGTGTCCGGCGGGCCGCTTCGGCGGCCGCCAACTCGTCGCGTCGCTCCGCGCTCGCAGCCACATACTGTTCCTGAGTCGCGCTCAACGCGACGCTGCTGGTGGTGGACCAGGCGTCGACGGTCTCGAGCCGGGCCCCGTGGAGCAGGAAGCTCTCGTCGCGCCCTGCGCCGTCCCATTGCGCGGCCGAGGCCGCGAGCGCATCCCGGGTCCGGAGATCGTCGCGGGCCTCGTCGACCCAGCCTCGGAGTCGGGCCCAGGCGTGCAAGAGCGCTTCGTGGGCGATCTCGACCGTCGGCTCTCTCGTGACGGGATCGCGGTCGAAGGAAAGGAGCCTGTGTCGTCCGAACGCATCGATCACCACATCTGTGGGAGCTGAGTTGGTCGCCTCGAGCTCGGATCGCCTCGTCCGGCGCCGTGTGTCTTCGGTCCCTTCACCGAGGGTCATAAGTCGCAGGAACAGTTCCCGACAGGCGACTCGGCCGTCGTCATCCAGGCCGTCAAACAGCTGCTCGGCGCGCCGCGCGAGCGCTCCGGAGACTCCGCCGATCCGCCGGTACGCGTTCAGCGTGAGCGCGTTCACGTCCTCGCGATCAGCGAGCTCGGTCAGCGCGTATTGCAACAGCGGCAGCGCGCCCGGCCGGTCGATTACGTCGGCGACCATCGCGGCCACGAGCCCCGGTTCGACGTCCAGGCCCACAAGCTCCGCCGGGCCGACGATCGCGCGCTCGAGCTCCTCGGGCGACATCGGCGTGATGGCCTCGTTGCGGGCCGCAAGCAGGTCGCCGAAGCCGCGGATCGACAGGGGCTGGTCGAAGAAGTCGGCGCGAAGGGTCGCGACGACGCGGATCCGCGACGCCGGATCGGCGGTCGCCATGCGGATACTCTCCAACACGTGCGCGCGTTCGGCGTCGTCCCCCACCATCGTGAAAAGCTCCTCGAGCTGGTCGAGCACGATGAGTAGCTCCGCATCGGGATCGGGAAGCAGCCGGTCGACCGCCCGGGCGAGCCCGAGCTCGTCCCGTTCGAGGTCGTCGAGCAGCGACGGCGGTGGGTCCACGCCGACGCCGAGCAGGGCGCGTTCGAGTTCTCGCAGGGGATGGGCGCCGGGGAGCAGGTCGGCGACGAACCAGCGCTCGGAGCCTGGGATCACCCCGCGCCGGATCGCCGGCACGAGTCCGGCGCGCACCACGGACGACTTCCCCGATCCCGACGGACCGACCACGCAGAGGAATCTCGCGGCCCCGGTCTCGGCGAGGCGTTCGACCAGCCGACGCGTGAGCAGCTCGCGTCCGAAGAAGTCGGCGCTGTCGGCCTCGAGGAACGCGCGCAGGCCCTTGTACGGGTTGCGCACCTCGCCGGGGACGTGGACCTTCGCGCCCGTGCCCTCGACCGCCCCGCGGAACGCGGCGCAGAGCTCAAGGACGTCGTCGAACCGCGCCTGCGGATCCTTGGCGGTGGCCCGTGCGATCGCCGCGTCCACGGCCGGCGGGACGTCCGTCCGCTTGTCCCGGACCGAGGGGATCGAGTGGTGGAGGTGCTGGTCGAGCAGGACGTTCAGTGACGTCCCCGGGAACGGATGCTCCGAGGTGAGCATCTCGTACAGCACCACCCCGAGGGCGTAGATGTCCGAGCGCGGCGACGTCTGCTCGAGCTTGATCTGCTCGGGGGACAGGTACGCGGGCGTTCCGCGGATCATCGTCCCGGCGGTCTGCTCGGGTGCGCCGGTCTCGAGCGCGATTCCGAAGTCCGACAGGTACGCGTTGCCCTCCTCGTCCAGCAGGACGTTGCCCGGCTTCACGTCACGGTGCACCACCCCTTGGTGGTGTGCGGCCGCGAGCCCCGCCCCGATCTGATCGAGGATCTGCGCCGCGCGGTCCAGGTCGAGGGGTCCGTCTCGGAGGGTGTCCTCGAGGCTCCCGCCGCGCAGGAAGCGCATGATCAGGTACGCGGCGTCCGGCTCCCGCCAATAGTCGTACAGGGGGACGATGTGGGGATGCTCGAGGCGCGCCACGAGCTGCGCTTCGCGCTCGAAACGGCGGACGAAGTCGGGCTGGTTCGCGAGCTCCGCGTGGATCGCCTTGATCGCAACTTCTCGCTCGACCTGAGGCTGGATCGCGCGGAAGACGGACCCGAACGCGCCCTCGCCGATCTTGTCCAGCAACCGGTAGCCGCGGAGCGCCTCGCCGGGCAGCTGGAGGGACTCATCCTGCCGTAGCACCCGTTCGTGGATGTCCTGGAGCTCGCGCGATGGGTCGATCCCGAGTTCGTCCGCGAGGAGCTCCCGCGCACGCTCGAACGCGGCGAGGGCCTCCGCCTGACGTCCGGACCGATACAGGGCCAGGACGAGCTGACCCCAGAGCCGCTCCCGCAGCGGATGCGCGGCCGTGGCCGCCTCGAGCTCGGCGACCACCTCTGCGTGCTGGCCGAGATCGAGGCGGGTGGCGCTCCGTTCCTCGGTGGCGGTCAGGCGCAGCTCCTCCAGGCGTGCGATCTCGCCCAGGAGCGAGGGCTCGAACGCGAGGTCGGCGAGCGCCGGGCCGCGCCACAGGCCGAGCGCCTCGTCGAGCGCGTTCAGCGCCTCTTGCGGTCCGAGACCGTTCTCCCGTGCCTCCCGAAGCAGCGACTCGAACCGGAACGTGTCGAGCTCCTCGGGCTGGGCTCGGAGCCGGTAGCCGGGCGATCTTCCCTCGATGGCCTCGGACCCCAGGACGTTTCGGAGCCTCGAGACGTACGACTGGAGCGTCCCGCGGGCGGTCTCCGGGCTCTCCTCCCCCCACAGGGCGTCGATCAGCTGGTCCGCGGGGACGGTCTGGTTCACGTTCAGTAGGAGGTGCGCAAGGACCAGCCTCTGCTTGGGACCACCGATAGCGATCGGGCCGTCGCCGTTGGTCGCCGTGAGTGGGCCGAGTAGCTGGAAACGCATCGGCGAACGGTACCTCCGCCGCCCTCCGAGGGATAGCCCCCGTCCCGACCCGTGCGTCGTGGTCATGCCCTGGAGGATGCGGCTGCGTCCTTGCAGGGCGCTTGCAAGGGGGCTGGCCGCCAAACGAGCGGCGAGGTTGCAAGGCGGTTGCAAGTCGACTGCACGAGGCCTGCATGAGGTGGCGTCGACTCTGGCCACATGCACAGTCATCCGCGTCTAGGACACGCCGCTCGTCGGGCAACCCGAACCCGACGGATACGAGCGGCCTACGAGGTGAGGACTTCGCGAGAGGACCGTCGCGAATGGGATGAGCTCTCTCCGGATGTTCATGAGAGTGGAGTCTCGGCGATGCGATCACGGCCGGATCACCTTCGCTCGCGCGCTCCTCCGTGCGGCTCCGGTGATCGGCCATCGGTCCAGCTAAGGAGGTTCTCGAGATGGTAACCAAGCAAACCGAACCCGACGTCGACGCCTGGAAGGACCAGGATCGGCGTCAGCGCAACCCGAACCGCACCAAGAGGTTCGGTGCGATCGTCGTTGTGGCGGTACTCCTGATCGTGGGCGTGGCACTCGGGATCGGCACGCTGGGCGGCGACGATGCCGAGCCGGCGGGCAGCGCACCGGAACCCACGCTCGCCCCCGAGGGCTCGGAGCAACAGGTCTTATCCATCGTCGACGTCGGCTCCGGGACGGGGACGATGTTGACGGTCCCCTCGAGTGCCTCGGAGTTCGACGTCTCGCTCGATGGGTCGATGGTCGCGTACATCGACCTCGATGAGAACGGCGACGCTCAGGTGTTCGTGATGGATGCCGACGGCTCGAGTGCCAAGCAGCTCACCAGCGGAGAGGGGGGCGTCAGCGATGCCGACACAACCGGGCCGTTCTGGTCCCCCGACCGCTCGATGATCGCCTACGGACGGGACTCTGAGCTGTTCGTCGTTGATGTCTCCACCGGTGAATCGACCATGGTGACGCAGGAACGTGAGGAAGTGGTCGGACCTGGGGGGTGGACACCCGACGGAGGATCGATCGTCTTCTCGACGCCCGACTACACGATCCACCACTTCTCGGCGCTGTCCGTCGACCTGGCGACGGGAGAGTCGAGGCTGATGGTGCCCGACGGGAGTAGTCCTGCGTTGTCGCCCGACGGCGGGTTGATCGCGTTCAACTCATGGACGAAGCCGGATCCTCTGGTGCGACTGATCGTCGCCGCTGCCGACGGATCGGGGCGCCGTGTCATCGCTCGTTTGGAGGGCGAAGACGGGCACCAGAGATGGTCGCCCGATAGCACCCAGATCGCGTAT
>DATFEU010000114.1:0-3702 GCA_035250725.1 Actinomycetota bacterium | reverse complement strand
GCTACCCGCCGGCGGATCGTCCGAACTCACCCACGGAGGTCGATCCTCCCCGGCGGCGCGCCGGTCACTCCCCGACGCGGTGCACCTTCAGCAGGTTCGTGTGCGTCCGCCCGGCGGGCGACGAGGCGGCCATCACGACGGACTCCCCGGGACGCGCGGATCCCCGGGCCAGGAGCCCCGCGTCCATGAGCGCGAGCATCTCGTCCGTGTCGGCCGGTTGGTCCGCCGGCAGCGCGCGAACCCCCCAGCGCAGGGCGAGGGTCCGGCGCACACGCTCGTCCGGGATGAACGCGTAGATCGGCACCGCGGGTCGCTCGTTGGAGAGCAGAGCTGCCGTGCGACCCGTCGCCGTGAAGCACGCGATCGCGACGACGTCCTGGTCGCCCTCGGCGATCTCGGCGGCGGCCCGGGCGACCGAGACCGCCTCGTCGGTGACGATGCCCCGCTCCCGCCGAACCGGCGGGAGACCGACCGCCCATCCCTCCGCCGTCTCGGCGATCCGGATGGCCGCGGTGGCTGCCTCGATCGGGAACTCGCCGATCGCGGTCTCCGCCGAGAGCATGATCGCGTCGGTGTCGTCGAGGACCGCGTTCGCCACGTCGGAGGCCTCCGCCCGGGTGGGACGCGGCGCCCGTGTCATGGACTCGAGCATCTGGGTCGCGACGATCGTGGCGACGCCCACGCGCCGGGCGGCGCGGAGGAGCGCCTTCTGCACCACGGGGATCTCCTCGAGGGGAAGCTCGACGCCGAGGTCGCCGCGCGCGACCATGACCGCGTCGGCGACCTCCAGCACCGCGTCGAGATCCTCCACGGCGGGCCGCGTCTCGATCTTGGCGACGATCGGTGTGGTCCGATCGCCCATCGCTCGGCGGAGCTCGAGCACGTCCTGGGCGCTCCGGACGAACGACTGCGCCACCAGGTCGACGCCCGCGCCGAGCGCGACCTCGAGGCACGCGCGATCGCGATCCGTGATCGCCGGCAGGCTCAGCCGCTCGGCCGGTACGTTCACGCCCGCGCCCGACCTGATCCGGCCGCCTCGGACCACGCGCGTGACCACCTCGGCCCCATCGGTCTCGACGACGGTGAGCTCGACCGCGCCGTCGGACAGGAGGATCCGGTCTCCGGGCCCGAGATCGCGGGCCAGGTTCGGATGCGTCGTGGTCGCCCCCGCCGGGTCGCCGGCGCCCTCGCCCGAGCGCAGGACGAACGACGCGCCGGCCTCGAGTCGCAGGGGTTCGGTCTCGAGCCGCCCGAGCCGGATCTTCGGGCCCGGGAGGTCGGCCAACACCGCGAGGTCGCCGTTCAGCGTCTCGGAGACCTCGCGGACCCGGGCGGTCGTGGTGACGTGCGTCTCCGGCTCACCGTGGGACAGGTTCAGGCGGAAGACGTCGCATCCGGCTTCGGCAAGCCCGCGGATCTGCTCCACCGAGTCCGTAGCGGGCCCGAGGGTGCAGACGAGCTTCGTCCTCGTGGTTCTGGCGAGCTCGGGATCCGTCATGGTTCGAGCCCGAAGAACGGGAAGCACGTCCGCCTCACGGCCTCGATCGCCTGCTCCGTCGACGGATCGAGCCCATCGTCCGACGGGCGCGGCTCGGAGAAGGTCGCCGGCACGGCGCCGCCGAGGCGCCACTCCATCGTCTCGATCCACGACTCCGGAAGGGCATCGGGAAGATCCGCGTCGCACATCTCGGCGAAGGCGATCGTCCACGCCCGGGGGACGACGCGCGCCCACTGGTAGCCGCCACCGCCCGTGGCGATCCAGCGTCCCTCGGCGACGTCGTGCGCCAGGCCGTGCAGCATCGAAGCGGTCTCACGATACGCGCGGGTGGTGAGCCGCAGCTGCGCGAGCGGATCCGTCGCGTGCGTGTCGCACCCGAGCTGGGTGACGAGCACCTGGGGACCGAACGCCCGCACGACGGGCGGGACGAGCTCGCGGAACGCCGAGAGCCACGCCTCGTCGGTCGCGCCCGGCCACAGCGGCACGTTGACCTTCGTGCCTTCTGCGTCGCCGCTCCCGCGTTCCGAGACGAACCCCGTGCCGGGGAACAGCGTGTCGCCGGACTGGTGGATCGAGATCGTGAGGACGCGGGGATCGTCGAAGAAGATCGCCTGGACGCCGTCGCCGTGGTGCACGTCGACGTCGACGTACGCGACCTTCGGCACGCCGCGTTCGAGCAGCCACGCGATCGCGACCGCCGGATCGTCGTAGACGCAGAATCCCGAGGCGTGCGAGGGCATCGCGTGGTGCAGCCCCCCCGCGGCGTTGAACGCGTGGAGCGCGGTGCCGGTGTGCACGGCCTCGGCCGCGACGATCGAGGCCCCCGCGACGAGGGCGCCGGCCTCGTGCATGTCCGGGAAGATCGGGTTGTCCCCCGGCCCGTACCCGAACCGGCCCCACGACCCCGGCTCGCCGTGCCCGGCGCGCCGCGTCGCGTCGATGAACGCCTCCGTGTGCACGAGGGCGATCTCGTCGTCGTCCGCGGTCCGGCACGACAGGGTCGAGACGTTCGGGGCTCCCAGCAGGCCGCAGGCCTCGATCAGCTCCCACGTGGCGAGCACGCGCTCGGGCCGAAGCGGGTGCTCGGGCCCGTGGTCGTAGATCCGGGCCTCGGGACACCGGACGAGCGCCGCCGGCCCCAACGGCTACTCGACCGCGGCGATCGCCGACGCCAGGCGTTCGACGACGAGATCGCACTCCTCGTCGGAGATCACGAACGGCGGGCCGAGCATCACGAGGTCGCCGTCGCCGTCCACGTGCCCCGTGCTCGAGTACAGCAGCAGGCCCGAGTCGCGCGCAGCCGCGACGACCCGCTCCGTCACCTGAGCGGAGCGGGGGAACGGCGCCTTCGTCTCGCGGTCGGCCACGAGCTCGACCCCGATCATCAACCCGAGGCCCCGGACGTCGCCGACCACGTGGCGCCCCGCGAGCGCCGTCCCGAGCGCCTTCAACAGCCGCTCGCCGCGGCGCGCGCTCGCTTCCACGAGGTCGTCGGCCCGGAGACGGCGGAGCGCGGCGTGGGCGACCGCGGCCCCGACGCCGTTGTGCGACCACGTGAACCCGTGGACGAACCCGCCCGAACGCACGGTCTCGAACACCTCCCCGGAGCACGCCGCGAACCCGAACGGGAAGTAGCCGCTCGTCGACCCCTTCCCGGCGGTGAGCACGTCCGGGCGGACGTCCCAGTGGTCGACGCCGAACCAGCGGCCGGTGCGCCCGAACCCGGTCATGACCTCGTCCGCGATCAACAGCACGCCGTGCCGGCGGCACACCTCGGCGACGGCGGGCCAGTAGTCGTCCGGTGGAACCGCGGCGGCGAGCGTCGCGCCGGCCACCGGTTCGGCGACGAACGCCGCGACGTGCTCGGGACCGGCCTCGAGGATCGCCGACTCGAGCGCCTCGGCGTGCGCGGCGCCGCAGCCGACCGGGTGCCTCGGGAGTGGGCACCGATACTCGTACGCGGCCTCGACGTGGCGGAACCGGCCGAGCCACGGGGCGTACGGCCGCCGGAGCGTCTCCTTCCCGCCGACGTCGAGCGCGCCGAGCGTGTTCCCGTGGTAGGAGGAGCGTCGACCGATCACGATCGTGCGGTCCTCGTCGCCGCGCGCGAGGTGGTACGCCCGCGCGAGCTTGAGCGCGGTCTCGACGGCCTCGCTCCCGCCCGAGACCGGGTAGATCCGAGGATCCTCCATCGGCAGGATCGG
>DATFEU010000219.1:0-15016 GCA_035250725.1 Actinomycetota bacterium | reverse complement strand
GTCGACGACGTGAAGACGAGTGTCCGCGAGGGTGAATCGATCGCCAGGCCGCTCGGCAAGCACAAGGTGTTCCCACCGATGGTCGTGCAGATGCTGGCGGTCGGGGAGGAGACGGGAGCCGTCGACACGATGCTCGACAAGGTGGCCGAGTTCTATGGCAACGAAGTCACGGCCACCGTCGAGGCCCTCACGTCGCTGATCGAGCCGCTGCTGATCGCGATCATCGGAGGCATGGTGGGGGCGGCCGTGATCGCCTTGTACATGCCGATGTTCAACATCATCAACCTGATCGAGTAGCCGATCCCATCCCGATCGACGCCCGTGGACCGCTGCGTCGTGAAGCACGCCCATCAGCGAGGCTCGGATGACTAGCTCGTTCGTGTCATTCCTCCCCGGATCGGGTGCGTGGGGTCAAGAGCACCTTCTCTGCAACCGAAGCACACCTTGGTGCGCACCATCGGGGTGCGCCAGTACCAGAAGGAGGAGGTGACTCCATGCTCGAGCGCTTGTGGCAGCGCCGGAAGGAGGAGGAGGGCTTCACCCTCATCGAGTTGATGGTGGTCGTTCTCATCATCGGCATCCTGATCGCCATCGCTCTGCCGACCTTCCTCGGCGCACGTGAGCGCGCTCAGAACCGTGCGGCTCAATCGGATCTGCGGAATGCTCTTGCAGCTGCGAAGGTCCACTTCACGGACGGCGACGAGTATCTGGGCTTCGATGCCGCGGCCGGGGAGGCCATCGAACCGTCGCTGGACTTCGTGAGCCCGTCGGCTGCCGCAGCACAGGACACGGTCACGATCAACCAGGCAACCGCGACGGTGATCGAGATGTCCACACTCAGCGCATCGGGCGACGTCTTCTGCATCCTGGACGATACGCAGAACGCGCCCGGCACCACGTTCGGGAACGTGGATGGGCATGCTGCCGCCTGCGCAGGTGGCTGGTAAGGACAGCGATCGCAGGAAGGGAGAGAGGCGGCCCTTCAGGCCGCCTCTCTCCCTTCATCGTCGCAGGTCACCACAGATGAGATCGCGAACATGCCGCGTCACGACAGCGGATGAGCATGGATTCACGCTCATCGAGCTCATGGTTGTCGTGTTGATCATCGGTGTTCTGATAGGGATCGCCCTCCCAGTCTTCTTCGGCGCACGCGAGCGTGCTCAAGACCGAGCGGCGACAAGCGAGCTGAGGACCGGTCTCGCCGCAGCTCTGACGTACTTCGCCGAGACGCCGGATTGGGACGATTTCGACGCCTCCGAGGCCACGGCCGCCGAGGGGAACCTGGCGTGGATCGACGGCGGAGACCCAGCTGTTGGCCAGATCTCCATCGTTGAACACTCGGGATGGGACCTGTTGCTCGTCAGGGAGTCGGGCAGCGGAACGTTCTTCTGTGTGGCTCAGATCCAACGCAGCCCCGCAACCCTTCGTGGTAGCGCCGCGAACTTCGCCGCGTTCACCACAGCGACGGATTGCACCGGTGGCTGGTAGCCGGGTCCCGCACTCAAGCGACTCCCCCGTATGCCCGATGCCACTGAGAGAGGTGGATCGACCTTGCCCATGAGGTGGAACGAGAGCCTGTTCATCCGTTTGCACGCTCGGGTCCGCGATGATGAGCGTGGCTTCAGCCTGCTCGAGACCGTGATCGCGATCACGGTGATCTTCGGATCCCTGATCACCCTGGCTCTGAGTGCCTCCACGGGCTTCCGGTACGTGGGGATCGGGCGCGAGCAACAGGCGGCCAACCAGATCGCGAACCAGCTGATGGAGCAGACCCGCGGTCTCGCCTTCTCCAAGATCCAGCGCGGCCTGCAGGCGTCGGGTCTCTCGACCGATCCGAACCTGGTCACCGGTTGTACCGGCGACGCTTCGGGCGTGTACCACCTGATCGACTGTAGTGGCGAGAAGGTCGTCTCCACGAACCTCAACTGCCCGACGCAGTCGACGGACTGCTCGGTGCCGATCGTGCCGAGCACGGGGACGGTCGGGGAGACCCAGGACTACCCGGTCGACTACACGTGGCACTCATACGTGACGAACGATTGCCCCGCCGTCTCGGTCGATTGCGCGACGATCTCGCCGTACCGCGTCACGATCATCGTGACCTGGGAGGGGGCCGGCACGTCTGCTGATGGCGTGCAGGGCGTCACGACGCAGAGCCTGTTCCACTCGCCGGGAGGATGCATCAACTCGAGCACGCACCCGTTCGCTGCGCCGTGTCAGCCCTTCTACTACGGCCAGGCGATCGCCCCGTCGGGGGAGATCGAGGTCTCCGGCACGGTCGGAGCCGTCGACTTCCAGAGCGGGACGATCATCACCACGGGTGTCGAGACCACGATGCAGGTCGAGCAGGTCTCGCAGGTCCAGGGGAGTTGGAGCCAGTCGCAGACGAACCTCACGACGGGTTCGGGCACGAGCGTCCTGCCGGCCGCCGCGTCCTTCGGGGCGACGGCCGTGGACAGCGACCCCTCGGCCACGACCCCGAACTACCAGGTGTCGCCCGTTGACCCGGGGGAGGGAAGTAACCAGTTCGCGTACGGCGGCGACTCCTACGTCCAGGTCCAGAACGCATCGGGTGACAGCGGCCAGGCGATCAGCGCGACGGCGGCGGGCGGGTCGAATGCGTGCCCACCGGTCCCACCCGCGGTGACCCAGGAGAGCGATCTGCAACCGTGCGGGGGCGCGAAGGTGCAGCAGGCCGGCGTGGCCCGTGTCGTCGCGTACCTCTACCAGGACATGGATCTAGATACGAACCCCGATCTCGAGCTCGGAGGGACGGCGCTCGCCTCCATCGAGGCTCCATCGGTGGCCACCACTGCTTTCACCGACCGAGAGCTGGTGTCGGATGAGGACGGCAACATCGAGAACTCGGCCAGTCGCACGCTCGGCACCGTGTCGGTCGGCGGTCTCCCCGAGTACCTCGCAGAGCCCGCCGGATGGGAGGGCTCGTTCGTCGAACTGACCGGCTACAGCGATTCGGTCTCGACCGCAGCGGGAACGAGCGCGGCCGCCCCGACGACGTCGATCACCGGCACGCTCTCGTACTGGGACGGCGGAGTGTACTCCACCATCGATCTCGGGGCTACGCCCGAGTACCTGCTCTCCGGGCTCGAACTGCTTCATCAAGCGGAGGTGACGGACAGCGACAGCGTGGTCCATCAGATCGAGGTCAGGATCGCCACGGTCGACTCGATCGGGATGGGTTCGATCCCGGCGACCAGCGTGAGCACCATGGATTGCGACCTGACCGCTCACGCGTCCTGCACGTCGGAGGCCCGTGCGACCGTCGGCTCTCCGATCATCGGTTCGTTCACCTACGAGCTGTGGGTCGATGGCGCGCAGACGGTGGACCTGCTGATCGACGTGTCGTTCGGCTCGCTGGCGTCGAAGTCCATCTACGGGCCGACGCCGGAGGCGGGATGACGATGAAGATCCTCGCCACGCTGCGGTCGGACGAGCGGGGCCTCACCCTTACCGAGGTCCTCGTGGCGATGATGGTCATGTCGCTGGCCGCGGGGGTGTTCCTGTCGACCCTTGCCTCCGTCCAGAAGTCCGTTGCGGAGACGGACATCCGGACCCGTTCCAACACGCAGGCACGCCTGGCGATGCAGACGCTGGATCGAGAGGTCCGCTCGGGGAACATCCTGTACGACCCGGAGTCCTCCACCGACCCCCATTTCCGGTTCAAGGTCTACACGCAGGCCAACGCCACCACACGCCAACCCTCGCCTGGTTACAGCTGCCGTCTCTGGCGGATCACGTCGTCGGCGGAGCTGCAAACCCGATCCTGGGAGCCGGGACAGGCGGATCCGAACCTCACCGCCTCCAACTGGCGGACGGTCGCGACCGGGATCGTGAACAAGTCGGTAGACGAT
Organism: Actinomycetota bacterium; assembly: GCA_035250725.1. GTDB lineage: Bacteria > Actinomycetota > UBA4738 > UBA4738 > HRBIN12 > DASSJM01. The sequence continues at coordinate 11,144 of DATFEU010000219.1, read as the reverse complement.
CCGGTGGACTCCACGTGTGGGGACGCGACGTGCGCCTTCCGGCTCGACGACGATCCGAACAAGGGAGGGCGAACCGTGAACGTCGTGTTCCTCGTCAACGAGGACCTGAACGGCGATCTCTCGTCGGGCACGGTGAAGATCCAGTCCGCGCTCACCGGGCGCAACACCTCGTACGGCTTCCCGACGGAAGTGTGCGAGGACGAGCCGGTCGACTGAGAGGGGAGGGACGATGCGGATGCTGGTGAGGATCCACCGCGACGAGGACGGGGTCGCGATGGTGATCGCGATGATGGTCGTCTTCGTCGTCGTCCTGCTCTCGATCGTGATCTTCGACCTGTCGATCCACAACACGCAGCAGGCCGCGTACGACCGCAAGCGCGTTACCTCGGTCGCCGCGGCGGAGAGCGGGATCGATCGCGCGTGGAACCTGGTCCAGTTCACGGCGCCCGAGGACCTCCCGTGCGCCGAGTCCGACTCGCTTGGTACGGCGCCGGGGCCCGCGGGGTACGACATCGCGTACACCTGGTACGACGCGGCCGGCGACGCCATGCCGTGCAGCGGGACCGGCCGGCCGTCACAGGAAGCCCTGCCGGCCTCGGTCCTAGTGACCTCGGTGGGCACGACGATCGACAGCGTCCCGCGGACGATGCAGGCCTACATGACCCTCGCACCCACGTACGGGGGGTTCGACGCCGCGATCATCGCCGTGACGAACACCAACTTCAACAACAACTTCACGGTGACCGGGGGGACAAGTAACGACGGCGACATCTACATCACGGACGGCGACCTCACGGTCACCAACACCCCGAACATCTACGGGAACGTCTACGTGCCGAACGGTGGCGTCTCGATGTCCAACAACAACCAGATCATCGGCAACCTCTGGGCGAACGAGGCGATCATCATCCAGAGCCCGGCGAGCGTGACGGGCGACGTTACCTCCTCGCTGGGAGCGCTGAGCGGAACCGGCGGCATCGGCGGAGACGCAAGGGGAGGGGGCACGATCGCGGCGTCGCTGAACGTGGGCGGCAGCGAGTATCCGAACAGCCCGCAGGCACCTCCGCCGACGCACGAGTTCCCGCTGCTGTGTAACGACGCGATCCCGGACGTCTGCGGCGCCCTGCCGTGGACCGGCTACACGAGGACGATGGTCACCGACTGCACGGCGGCACAGGCGTTCCTAGATGCCGTCCCGAGTGGGGACCAACTGCTGTGGATCCCGTCGGGCTGCGCCGACCTCGAGATCGGCAACAACGACGTGATCGACTTCTCCGGGAGCCTCGCCATCGTGACGAACGGCAAGATCACGATGGCCAATCGGAACGACTGGAACGGCACGGTCGGCAAGAACCTGTACCTCATCGCGAACTATCGCTCCGGCCTCGACTGCTCGACCGGCGCCTACGACGTGTCGACGGGCAATAACTCCAACTTCTTGAACGCCTCGGTCCTCTTCTACAGCGCCTGCACGGTGACGCTGAACAACCAGAACGACTTCACGGGTCAGGTGTTCGCGAACACGGTCACGATCAACAACCACTTCACCCTGAACGCGACCCCGGTGCTCGTCCCGGGGGCCGGGGACGTGGCGGGGTTCGACCAGAGCATCGTCTACCTCCGCGAGGTCGTGAACTGAGCCTCCGGGTCGTGCGGTAGCGTCCGGCCTGCCACGATGACTGCCTCCGACGTCCTGCTCCGGATCGCGATCGCCCTGCCGCTCGGTCTCGTCTTCGGCAGCTTCCTCACGGTCGCGGTCTACCGGCTCCCTGCGGGGGAGTCACTGGTCCGCCCGAGATCGGGCTGCCGGAGCTGCGGCACACCGCTTCGGGCCGTGGACAACGTCCCGCTGGTCTCCTGGCTGGTGCTCCGAGGCCGATGTCACCATTGCGGTGCCAGGATCCCGGCGATGTACCCGCTCACGGAGCTCTTGTGCGGCGGCCTGTTCGTGGCGGTGGCGCTGGTCTACGAGGAGCCCTGGCAGGCCGTCCTCCTGGCGCCGTTCCTCGGGCTCCTGGTCGCGATCTCGGTGATCGACCTGCGCGAGTACCGGATCCCCAATCGCCTGGTCTACCCGGCCGTGCTGGTGGCGGCCGCCTTCGTCGTGGTTGGGGACCTCGTGGGCGCCCCGCTCAGCGCCTCCGGGGCAGGGATCGGGCTCCTGGCCTACGGGGCTGGGCTGCTGATCGTCGCCCTGATCGCTCCGAAGGGGATGGGGATGGGCGACGTGAAGCTCGCCGGGCTGATCGGACTCGTCCTCGGAGCCGTCGACCTGCCCCTGGTCGCGGTCGCGGCCGGGGCGGGGATCCTGCTCGGGGGAGTGGGGGCCATCGTCGCCGTTCTCCTGGGAGCGGGCCGGAAGACGAGGATCCCGTACGGCCCCTTCATGGCCGGCGGGGCGGCGATCGCCGTCTTCGTGGGGGACGCGGTGGTCGACGCCTACCTGAGCCTGTTGGCCTGATCCCCTCGGCAGGGCGGCGCTCCTCTGTTGCTGGTGTGACTCGTGAATGCTTCTGCTAATTACATCTATGTGATTCAGCCTTGCGTGCCGAAAGTCGCCACATGGGGTTATTGACGGTGGATGTTGCACTTGTTACGGTGCGCGACCCTGCTGACGGATGGTAGGGGATGAGGCAGATGTTGAAGATGTGTCATATGATGCAGATGGGGGAGATGCGCTAGATGAGCAAACGGAGGCCGTTCGTGGGCGACCGCCTGCTCACCGTCGCCGAGGTCGCGGCGACGATGCGGGTCTCGAACATGACGGTCTATCGGCTCATCAAGGGCGGCGACCTGGCTGCGATCAGGGTCGGGAAGAACTACCGGATCAGGGAGTCGGACGTGGACCGGTATCTGTCGGAGCGATCGGTCTAGAGGCAGGAGCGACGGTGGGTCGAGGGTCTCGCAAGGGATGGACCGGCCGGCAGGCCGGCGACCGCCTGCTCACCGTGGCCGAGGTCGCGGCGACGATGCGGGTCTCGAACATGACGGTGTACCGGCTGATCAAGACCGGTGAGCTCGCGGCGCTTCGCGTGGGCAAGAACTACCGGATCCGGGAATCCGACGTGGACGGCTACCTGGCGGACCGGTCGGTGCAGGTGGAGGGGGCCTGAGATGGCTCGGACGAGGATCGGCGTGGACATCGGCTCGACGGCGGTGCGGGTCGCCGAGGTCGCCGCGGCCGATATCCCCGTCCTCGTGCGCGCCGCGCAGGTTCCGCTGCCCGCGGGGGTCGTCGAGGCGGGCGAGGTCCGTGACCCCGGTCCGGTGGCCGACGCGCTCCGCGAGGCCCTCGGCAAAGCGGGCGTGAAGGCCAAGCAGATCTACCTGGGTGTCGGCAACCAACGCGTCGTCGTCCGCGAGGTCGCGCTTCCGTGGCTCCCCGAGAAGGAGCTGCGCGACACGTTGGCGTTCCAGGTCCAGGAGTTCATCCCGATGGCCGCCGACGACGCGGTGCTGGACTTCGACCCGATCGGCGAGATGGATCAGGGCGGCCGCAGGATGCAGCGGATCCTGCTCGTCGCGGCCCACAAGGGCATGGTGAACGCGCTCGTGGAGGCCGCGCAGGCCGCCAAGCTCGAGCCCCAGGGGATCGACCTCGCGCCCTTCGCGGTGGTCCGCGCGGTGGGCAGCGGCGACCAGGCGCTCGACCTCGAGATCCCGGGCGACGAAGCGGTGATCGATGTCGGTGCCCACGTCACGTCCATCTGCGTCCACGATCGAGGGACGACCCGATTCGTCCGGATGCTCCCTTCGGGCGGCCGCGACATCACGCTCGCGGTGGCCGGCGGGCTCGGTGTGGCGGACGACGTCGCGGAACGCCTCAAGCGCGGCGAGCCGCCGGGATCCGCCGAGGGCGGGCTCGAACCCGCGGACCGTGCGGAGGAGCCGGCAGGGGCCGATGCGCCCGACGCCGACGCCGCCCCCGAGGACGCGGCGCCCCCGCGCGAACCTGGGCCGGCGATCGAGAACGGGGAACGTCCCGAGCTTGTTCGCAACCTGGCGTTCGCTCGGGCGGGGAGCTTCGTCGACGAAGTCCGCTCGTCGCTGGAGTTCTATGCGGCCCAGGTGCCGAGCGCGCGCATCGGCCGCGTGCTCGTCGTCGGGGGAGGCTCCAGGCTCGACGGCTTCGTCGAGCTGTTCCAGGAGCGGATCCCGGTGCCGGTCGACCGCGGTCGGCTGTTCGAGCGGGTGAAGTCGGAGTTGGATCTGTCGGCGGAGGCCGCCGTGGAGGCCGAGGCGGTCCTCCCTGTGGCGGTCGGCCTGGCGATCCCCGGGAAGAGGCGGGCGTGAGCCAGGTCAACCTCCTTCCCCCCGAACTTCGCCAGCGATTGGCGATCCGTCGGACGACCTCGCTCGTCGCCGCCGTCGCGCTCGGCGTGTTCGCGCTGATCGGCATCTTCTTCTTCCTCCAGCTGCAGCGCCTCGCCGACACGCAGGACGAGCTCGAGGCGCAGCAGGCCTTCAACGCCGAGCTGCAGAGCCAGATCGACGGACTCCAGCAGTTCGCGGACCTGCAGGCCGAGCTCGCGGCCAAGCAGGAGCTCCTCTCGACGATCTTCGTGAACGAGGTCTCGTGGTCGAGCGCGCTGCTGGACGTTTCTCGCGTGATCCCGGACGCCTCGTACCTCACGAACCTGACCGGGCAGATCACCGCGACCCTTGCCGGCGAGGTCGCCGAGCCGACGGGCGGCACGCCGGAGTCGACGTTGATCGGCAGCATGACGTTCCAGGGCGTGGCGCAGGAGGTCGACACGATCGCGACCTGGATCACACAGCTCGAGCAGGTCCAGGGATGGGTGAACGCGTGGGTCACGAGCGCCCAGGAGGACGCCCCGTCCTCGAACATCTACACGTTCTCGAACGGCCTGGACCTCACGCAGGAAGCGGTGACGGCTCGAGGCCAGGGGGAGGTGTCACCGTGAACCGGCGCGCGCCGATCGTCGCCGTCTCGATCGCCGTCGTGGTGACCCTCCTGCTCGTCTTCCTGGTCGTGCTCCCGAAGATGCGCGAGGTCGACGAGACCGAGGAGCAGCTCCAGGCCGCACAGGATCAGGAGATCGCGCTCGCCGCGGAGCTGCGGGCGCTGCAGCAGGCGCAGGAGGAGGCTCCCGAGACGGAGCAGGAGATCGCCGCGATCGACGACGCGATCCCGCCCACCGCCGACCTCCCCGCACTGTTCCGACTGCTCGACAGCGCCGCGTCTCGCGCGGCGGTCGACTTCTTCTCGTTCACGCCGGGCACGCCGGTGCTCGACCCGACCTCGCAGTACTCGACGATCTCGTCCCAGGTGACGGTCACCGGCGGGTACTTCGCGATCGACGAGTTCCTGTTCCTGCTCGAGACGCTGCCGCGCGCCGCCAAGGTGACGACGGTCGCGGTGACCGGCACGTCGACGACGGAGGAGACGACGACGAGCTCACTGCAACTGCAGATGACGGTCGCGTTCTTCACCACGGACACCAGCGCCGGTCCGGGCTCGGTCCCGGGTCCGAGCGCCGGTACGACGACGACGGAAGTGGGAGCGTAGCGATGGAACTCACCCCCCGAGACAAGCGGATCCTGCAGATCGCAGGGGTCGTCCTTCCCCTGCTGCTGCTCCTGTACTTCTTCGTGCTGCGGCCGGACGACGGAGAAGACGTCGCGCTGCCGGAGTTCCCGACGGGCGCCACCGGGCTGACCGGTGCGACCGGAGGATCGCCGAGCGTGACGCCGTCCGAAACGCCCCGCGAGACGCTGCCGCCCGTGTCGCTCGCCGGTTCCCGGGATCCGTTCTCGATCCCGCCGGGACTCGAGCTTTCGGGCGGCAGCGTCAGCCCCACTTCGGCGCCGACCGGCACGGGGACGGTGCCGCCGGCCACGACGGCGCCGACCTCGACGTTCACGCCCACGACCTCGACGTTCACGCCGTCGACGACGCCCCCGTTGCCGCCCCCGACCACGCCCCCCTCGCCGCCCCCGACCACGCCCCCCTCGACCTCGACGCCTCCGCCGCCCCCGCCCGAGAAACCCGGCCACAAGGTCGAGGTCGGGGGGCACACGGTGAGGCTGATATCGGTCGCCGGCAACGGGGAGTCGGTGGACGTGAGGGTCGACGGCCGGGTGTACACCGTGGAACCCGGCGCGACGTTCGACGACAACTTCAAGCTCGTGAAGATCGACGGACGGTGCGCGAAGTTCCTGTTCGGCGATCAGGGCTTCGAGCTCTGCGAGAAGTAGGGGAGACGAAACCGGGCCACCGGCGGAACCGCGCTCGGGGGATCGGTCGCCGGTCCGAAGAGGGCGGCCCCGATCTGGGGTCGCCCTCGACCATCTCGGCGTCCGCATCCCGCCGCGAGCGGCCGTCGCGGCCGCGGCGCCCTCCTATGATGGACCGATGTTGCGCCTGCTCACGGCCGGTGAGTCGCACGGCAAGGGCCTCGTCGGCGTGCTCGAGGGCCTCCCGGCGGGCGTGCCCGTCTCGCCCAAGGAGATCGCGGGCGAGCTTGCCCGGCGGCGCCGGGGCCACGGCAGGAGCGGACGGCAGAAGCTCGAGTCCGACCGGTTCGACATCGTGTCCGGCGTCCGGCACGGACGCACGCTCGGCAGCCCGATAGCGCTCACGATCGAGAATGCCGAGTGGGCGGAGAAATACCGTGACCTGATGGCGGTCGAGGCGCCCTCCGACGAGACGGAGCGCCTCACACGCCCCCGGCCGGGGCACGCTGATCTGGCCGGCGTTCAGAAATACGGGTTCGACGATGTTCGCAACGTCCTCGAGCGGGCGAGCGCTAGGGAGACGGCGACCCGCGTCGCGCTCGGCGTGTTCTGCAAGGCCTTCCTCGCCGAACTCGAGATCGCCGTCCTGTCGCACGTGGTCCGGATCGGGAGGGTGACCGTCCGATCCTCACGCGTGCCGCATCCCGAGGACCTCGAGGCGGTCGACGCCTCGCCCGTGCGGTGCTTCGATGAGGTCGCGGCCGATCGGATGGTGGCGGAGATCGACCGGATCCGGAAGGCGCGGGACACGGTGGGAGGCGTCTTCGAGGTGCTGGCGTACGGGTGCCCGCCCGGGCTCGGGTCACACGTGCAGTACGACCGCAAGCTCGACGCGCGACTCGCACTCGCGCTCATGAGCATCCAGTCCGTGAAGGGCGTCGAGCTCGGCGACGGGTTCACCTCGGCGTCGCGGCCCGGGTCGCGCGCGCACGACGAGATCGTGACCGCCCGGGGCGAGCTGCGGCGCAAGACCGCACGCGCCGGCGGGATCGAGGGCGGCATGAGCACCGGCCAACCGGTCCGGGCGCGCGCGGCGATGAAGCCGTTCTCCACCGTCCCGAAGTCGCTCGCGACGGTCGATCTGGCGACCGGGCGCCCCGGCGTGGCGATCGCCCAGCGGACCGACGTCTGTGCCGTGCCGGCGGGCGGGGTGGTCGGCGAGGCCGTGACGGCGCTCGTGCTGGCGGATGCCGTGCTCGAGAAGTTCGGAGGCGACTCGCTCCCGGAGACGCGCCGCAACCTCGAGGCGTACGCGGCGGGTCTTTCGTGATCGTGTTCCTCGTGGGCATGCCCGGCTCGGGCAAGTCCACCGTCGGGCCGGAGCTCGCGAGACGGCTGGGCGTCGCCTTCGTCGAGCTCGACGACGAGATCCAGGAGGCCGCCGGCGCGTCGGTCCCCGAGATCTTCGAACGCGAAGGTGAAACGCGGTTCCGGGAGCTCGAGGCGGCCGCCCTCGCCGAGGCCGCGGCCCGTGATCCCTCGGTCGTCTCGTGCGGGGGTGGCGTCGTCCTGGAGCCCGCGAACCGGGTCACGCTCCGCGCGTCGGGGGAGGTGGTGTTCCTCTCGGTGCCGTTGCAGGTGCTGCGGGATCGGGTCGTTCCGGGCGCGGACCGTCCGTTGATCCGCGCCGAGGGCGATCTCGACCGCCTCTTCCGGGAGCGCGAGCCGCTGTACCGCGAGTTCGCCCAGCACGTCGTCGACGCGAGTGGCCCCGCCCCAGAGGTCGCCGCCGCGATCGAGAGGGAACTGCTCCGGTGGAGCGCGTGAGCGTCGCGGTCCCGAGCAGGACCTACGACGTCACGGTCGGCGAGGGCGTCCTCGCAGCGGCGGCCGACCACCTGCCGTCGCTCCCGGCGGCCGAGCGCGCGTTCGTGGTCGCCGACTCCGTGGTCGCGGAGCGATACCTCGGACCCCTCTCCGACGGGCTCGAGGCGGCCGGCCTTCGGACGGTGCATCTCCCGGTGCCCCAGGGGGAGGACGCGAAGACCATCCAGGTGATGACCGCGTTGCACCGCCAGCTCGCGACGCAGGGGGCCCACCGGAGCGACCCGGTGGTCGCGCTCGGTGGGGGATCCGTCGGCGACCTCGCGGGACTCGTCGCGGCGACGTACATGCGCGGGGTGCCGTTCGTCCAGGTGCCGACGACGCTGACCGGGCAGGTCGACGCCGCGATCGGCGGCAAGAGCGCCGTGAACCTGCCCGAGGGCAAGAACCTCGTGGGGGCATTCCATCAGCCCGTCGCGGTACTGGCGGACGTCGCGACGCTCGCCAGCCTCCCCGAACGCGAGTACCGGAGCGGCCTCGCGGAGGTCGCGAAGTACGCGCTCACCCTCGACCTCGAGCTGCTCGCGTCGCTCGAGGCCGATCCGTCGCCGCTCCTTCGGCGTGAGCCGGCGGCGCTCGAACCGCTCGTCGCCCGCTGCGTCCGCGCGAAGGCGACCGTCGTGAGCGGTGACGAGCGGGATGAGGCCGGTCGCCTCCTCCTGAACTACGGTCACACGCTCGGTCACGCGCTGGAGCGCCTCGACGAGTTCGCCGGCCGCACGCACGGGGAGGCGATCGCCGTCGGGATGGTCTTCGCCGCGCGCCTCGCGGAGGCGACCGGGCGGGCGCCGCGCGGCGTGGCCGCTCGACTCGGGCGTCTGTTGGCCTCGCTCGGCGTCGAGCCCGACGAGCCGCTCCCGTCCCCCGACGACGTGGTGGCCGCGATGCGGATGGACAAGAAGTTCCGGGGCGGGGTCCGATTCGTCCTGCTGGAGGACGTCGGGCGTCCGTTCGTGGAGGATGACGTCTCCGAGGACGCGGTGAGGACGACGCTGGAGGCGATGGCGCCGATGGGCGAGGCGGACGGCTGAGGATGCGCGTGCTGTTCCTGTTCGGTCCGAACCTCGGCGCCCTCGGACGCCGCGAGCCCGAGCGGTACGGGACGCAGACGCTCGACGAGATCATGGGCGAGGTCGGTGAACGGGCGTCGCGGCTCGAACACGAGATCGCCTGGCGACGATCCGACGACGAGGGCGAGCTGATCGGGTGGCTGAACGGGGCACAGGACGAGGGCTTCGAGGCGATCGTCGTCAATCCGGGTGCGCTCGCGCACTACTCCTACGCGCTTCGCGATGCCGTCGGCGGATGCGGCCTCCCGGTGATCGAGGTCCACATGACGAACATCTACGCGCGCGAGGAGTTCCGCCGGCACTCGGTGATCTCGCCGGTCTGCCGCGCGACGATCGCGGGCGCGGGTGCCGGCGGCTACCACGTCGCGCTCGAGGCCCTGCGATGGATCCAGACGTGACGGAGCGACATCGGTCTCGTCGCGAGCGCCTCGCGGAGCGGCTCGCCTCCCTCGAAGCCGAAGCCCTGGTCGTCACCCGCCTGCCGAACGTCCGGTACCTCACCGGGTTCACCGGTTCGAACGGGCAGGTGGTGGTCGCGCGGGACGGCTCGGCCGTGTTCCTCACCGACGGGCGGTACGAGGAGCAGGCGACGCACGAGGTGCCCGATCTGGACCGGACCGTGTACCGACAGGGCTACCCGCGGCCGCTGGTCGACGCGTGCCGCTCGCTGGGTGTGACGAGGGCGGGGTTCGAGCGACGCGCCCTCACCTTCGACGACTGGACGCAACTCGGCGAGGCGGCGAACGGGCTCGAGCTCGTGCCCACGGGACCGGAGGTCGAGGTGCTCCGCAGGATCAAGGACACCGACGAGCTCGAGCGGATCGGCCGGGCGCAGCGCTTCACCGACGAGGTGTTCGAACGGGTCGTGCTGGGCGGCGGCCTCCGGGCGGGGGTCACGGAGCGACAGCTCGCGCGCGAGATGGAAGCCGCGATGCTGGACGCCGGCGCCGACGATCGCGCGTTCGAGTCGATCGTGGCGTTCGGCGACCACTCGGCCGAGCCGCACCACCGGCCGACCGAGCGTGAGCTCGCGGCCGGCGACGTCGTGAAGCTCGACTTCGGGGCGCTGGCCGACGGCTACCACTCGGACATGACCCGGACGGTCGCGTTCGGCGAGCCTGATCCGCGCGTGCGCGAGCTCCGCGACGTGGTCGCCGCCGCCAACCAGGCCGGGGTCGACGCGGTCCGCCCGGGCGCGTCGACGGTCGAGGTGGATGCGGCCGCCAGGACGATCGTGGCCGACGCGGGATACGCGGAGTCGTTCCCGCACGGGCTCGGACACGGCGTGGGGCTCGAGATCCACGAGGAACCGTTCCTGCGCTGGCACGCCGGCGTGGAGCTCGAGGAGGGCATGGTCGTCACGATCGAGCCCGGCGTGTACATTCCCGGCTTCGGCGGCGTCCGGATCGAGGACATGGTCGAGGTGACCGCCGACGGGGGCCGCCCGATGCCGCGGTCTGCCAGGGAGCTGATCGTCCTCTGAGCGTCTCGACGAACGATCTGAAGAACGGTATGACCCTCGAACTCGACGGCGTGCTGTTCCAGGTCGTGGAGTTCCAGCACGTGAAGCCCGGCAAGGGCGGCGCGTTCGTCCGCACGAAGCTCCGCAACGTCAAGACCGGTGCCGTCGTGGAGCGGACGTTCAACGCGGGCGTGAAGGTCGGTATCGCGATCGTCGAGCGCAAGGACATGCAGTACCTGTATCGCGACGGTGACGCGTTCACGTTCATGGACATGGACTCATACGAGCAGATCCCCGTCGCGGCCGAGGTCGTGGGAGAGGGCGCGAGTTGGCTCTCGGAGGGAGCCTCTGCCCAGGTCTCGGTGCATCAGGGGTCGCCGATCTCCGTAGAGCTTCCGGCCTCCGTGGCCCTCGCCATCACGAAGACCCAGCCCGCCGTCAAGGGCGACACGAAGACGAACGCGATGAAGCCCGCCACGCTCGAGACCGGCGCCGAGATCCAGGTGCCGATGTTCGTCGCCGAGGGCGAG
>DATFEU010000097.1:0-5279 GCA_035250725.1 Actinomycetota bacterium | reverse complement strand
CCGGCCCGGGATCGTAGGCGCACGCGGCCACCGCCCATGCCAGCGCCGCGACCGGCACCGCGACGAGACGGAGGAGCCGACGCATCGCTCGAAGATACGGTCTGGGTCCCCGAGCCCGCGCCGTCCGGTGTGACGAGCGAGGCGGCCAGCGCCGGGCGTCAGGCCTCCGATCCCCACCCCTCATAGGGCTCAACGGTCCCGTCGGCCGAGTTCCAGTAGTCGCGCTGTTCCACGACCCGCCCGTCGGGCGCGAACCGGATCAGCGCGACCCCCGCGATCGTCTCGACGGCGCCGTGCTGCGGGATGCTCACGCCCCAGTACTCGACCGCGGCCCGGTCGCCCCCCGCCACGCGTGGCTCGGCGAACCAGACCCTGGCCTCCGCCTCGTCCTGGAAGGCCCAGGCCGCGTAGGTCGCGGGATCCTGCGGGTCTCGGAAGGGCTGGCTCCGGAACACGGCGTCGTCGGCGTAGAGCGGCCGGACGAGCTCGGGGTCGTGCGTCCGCCACGCGGTCTGCCAGACCTCGGCCCATCGCCTCGCCGCGGCGAGCACCTCGGCCTCAGTCATCCGAGCCTGCGATCGTGTTCAACGTCGACCACGCGTTCATCGCCGGCGGGAATCCGGCGATCATCGCCGTCTGGATCAGCACCTCCTGGAGCTCCTCCCGCGTGAGCCCGGCCCGGAGCGAGGAGCGCAGGTGCACCGGCAGCTGCGAGGAGCGGCCGGTCGCCACGAGGGCGGCGACGGACGCGATCTGCCGCTCGCGGATCGAGAGACCGGGCCGCGAGTACACCTCGCCGTAGGCGGTCTCGATGATCATCCGTCCGAGGTCGCCGAGCGACTCGATCGTGGCGAGCGACCGCTCGCCGTGGACCTCGCTCAGCTTCGCGCGACCCCGCTGGTACCGCTCCTCGTCGGACATCGCCGGACCTCCCCCTTCGCGATCGTGTGACAACGGCCGACGCTACCCCGTCGGCCACGGGCCTGCTGGGATACTCCGGCCGTGGGGCGAAGCATCCGTGGAGCGTTCGACGACGTCCTGCCGCGCGACCGGTTCGGCGACCAGCGGGACATCCTCGGCGGGGCGGCGCAGAACGTGGTCGGCCTGGTCGTCGGCGCGCTCGCGTTCGCCTCCGCTCAGGTGCTCATGTCCCGCACCCTCGGCGAAGCCCGGTACGGCATCGTGACGCTCGCCGTCCAGATGGCGTTCGTCTTGTCGACGGCCACACGGTTCGGCATGGACGTGGCGAACATCCGGCTGGTCGCGATCCTCGTCGGCAAGGGCGAGCCGGGCCGCGTTCGCGGGCTCGTCCGCCGGGCGACCGCCATCGCGCTGACCGTCAGCGTCGTGGCCGGCCTGGTGGTCTTCGCGGCATCGTGGACCCTCGCCGAGTCGTTGACCGAGCTTCCCGGCGTCGCCCAACCCGCGTTCGCCGCCGCAGCGCTCGCATTGCCGCTCGCCGCGATGACGCAGATCTACCTCGGCGCGACGCGCGGGCTGAAGATCATGCGGCACACGCTCTACATCCAGTGGATCGGCCAGCCGATCGGCTGGATCGTCCTCACGCTTTCGTTCTGGCTCGTCGCGGAGACGGCGGGTGCGACCGTCCTGGCGTACGCGGTGTCGTGGGGCGTCGCCCTCGTCGCCGCGTTCGCCGCCTGGGAGCGAGAGAGCCGTCCCCTCACGGCTCTCACCGCGGACGGGGCGATCGCCGAGGAGCGAACGGGGGCGCTGCTCCGGTTCGGCGCGTTCCGCGCCCCGGCCGCCCTGTTCTCCCACCTCGTCTTCTGGGCCGACTTCTACGTGTTCTCGACCGTGGCCGGCGACGCGATCACCGGCGTGTACGCGGCGACGCTGCAGGCCTCGCAGTCGTTGTTCCTGTTCCTCACCTCGCTCTCGTTGATGTTCAGCCCGTTCGTCGCGGACCTGCACCATCGCGGCGAACGCGACAAGCTCGACACGCTCTACAAGTCCGTGACGCGATGGGCGCTCGCGGCCACGCTCCCGATCCTGCTCGTCCTGTTCGTGATGCCCGACCTCGTGATGCGGGTCTTCGGCGAGGGGTTCGTTGCCGGCGCCGAGGCCCTGCGGATCGTCGCGATCGGCATGATCGTGCCGGTGTGCGTGGGGACGGTCGGGTTCATCCTCATCATGGTGGGCCGCACGGGTTGGGACCTGCTCGTGTACCTCGCGGCGCTCGCCCTCGACGTGACGATCGCGCTGACCCTGTCTCGGCCGGAGGTCCTCGGCATCGAGGGGGCAGCGATCGCACAGGCCGTCACGCTGGCCGCGTCCGCGATCGCCCGGCTCCTGCTCGTGCACCGGTTCGTGCGGATCTGGCCGTTCGATCGTCACTACCTACGCCTCCTGCCGGCGGCGGCGATCGGAGCGACCGTGATGGCGCTGTCGACCGCGGTCCTGCCCGAGGCGAAGTGGTTGGTGAACCTCGTGGTCTCGGCCGGGCTCGGCACGCTCGCCTACGCGGTCGCGCTCCTCGCGTTCGGGTTGAAGCCCGGGGAACGGGCGACGGCCGGGAAGCTCGCTCGCAAGGTGCTCGGCCGCTCGCCGGCCGGGGCATGAGCGTCCGCGTCCGCCCGCTCGCCGAGGAGGACCGCGGCTGGGTCCGCGAGGTGGTGGAGCGCTTGTGGGGATCGCCGGTCGTCGCCGCGCACGGGGAGATCCTCGAGCCGGCCACGCTTCCCGGGTTCGTCGCGGAGGAGGGATCGGCCCGCGCCGGGCTGCTCACGTACCGACCCGAGGGCGATGCGTGCGAGGTCGTCACGATCGTCGCGTTCGAGCCCCGCCGGGGCATCGGCTCAGCGTTGATGGGAGCGCTCCTGTCCCTCGATCACCGTCGCGTCTGGCTCACCACCACGAACGACAACGTGCCCGCACGGCGCTTCTACGAGCGGCTCGGGTTCCGACTCGTCGCGATGCGCGAAGGCGAGGTCGCGCGCTCGCGCGAGCTCAAGCCCGAGATACCGCTCGTCGGGGTCGGCGGCGTCCCGATCCGCGACGAACTCGAGTACGAGCTCGTCCGGCCCGCCTAAGCCCGAGCCCGGGCGAGCTCGAGCGCCTTCGCGACCGCTTCCCCCGGGTCCGAGACCCGGACGATCGCGTCCACGGACTCGCCGCCCCGCGCGAGCTCCCACGTGCCGAGCCCCACGACCGGCTTGCCCATCTTGAGCGCGAGCGCGATCTCGGAGAGCGTGCCGTACTCGCCGTGCACGGCGATGACCGCGTCGGCGGTCCGAACGACGACCGCGTTCCGGCCCTCTCCCATGCCGGTCGCGACCGCGACCGTCAGGTAGGGGTTCGCGTCCAGCCGGTCGTCCGTCGGCAGGATCCCCACGGAGCGGCCGCCGGCCTCGGCGCACCCGCCCGCCGCGGCCTCCATCACGCCGCCCATCCCGCCGCACACGAGGACCGCTCCGGCCTCCGCGATCCCACGACCGACCGCCTCGCCGAGGGCGAGCTCCGCCGGGGTGCCGGCCGACGGCCCGACGACGGCGACGTACGGCTCGCGAGCCACACCGTCAGCCTAGCCCCAGCTGCGTCCGAGCATGGCGGCGAGCAGCGCGACCGCGGCGGCCTTGTCGAGCGGCTCGTTCCCGTTGCCGCACTTCGGCGACTGGACGCACGACGGGCACCCGTGGGAGCAGGGACAGCCGGCGACGGTCTCGAGCGTGGCCTCGAGCCACCGCGTGGCCGAGCGGAACCCGCGTTCGGCGATGCCGGCGCCGCCCTGGTAGCCGTCGTAGACGAAGATCGCGCACGAGCCGGTGTCGGGATGGAACGCGGTCGAGACGCCGCCCACGTCCCACCGGTCGCAGGTCGCGACGAGCGGCAGCAGCCCGATCGCCGCGTGCTCGGCCGCGTGGGCGGCGCCGGGAAGATCGGCGTCCCTGATCGCCGCCCGGGCGATCGTCGCCGCCGGGATCGACCACCACACGGCCTTGGTCTCGAGCTCGACGGGCGGCAGGGCGAGCGGGACGACCTCGAGCGTCTCGCCGGTCGCGACGTGCTTCCTCGCGTACGCCACGACCTGGTTCGTGACCCGCACCGTGCCGTAGGAGGTCGGCACGTCGAAGAGCACCTCCCCCTCGTCCTCGCCGACGATCTCGATGTCCGTCACGTCGCGCGACTGTGTGTAGTAGTCGGGATCGGCGCGCGAGACGACGGCGGCCCGTCCGACGAGGTCGAGCTCGCGGACCTCGAACTGCTCTCCCTGATGGAGGTAGATCGCGCCCGGGTACACCTGCCAGAACGCGCGCGAGCCGTCGACGGTCCCGAGCAGCTCGCCGGTCTCCTCGATCACGATCCGGTAGCGGTCCCCGCCGGCGCTCCGGATGTCGACGCGGCGGTGCGGCGTCTCCCGCCCCGCGTGGTGCAGCGTCCCGCCCCGTCGCCGGAGCTCGCCCGACCCCTCGAGCCGCCCGACGGCGTCCGCCGAGCCGGGCCAGAACCGCTCGAGCTCCTCGTCGGAGAGCGGGTACTCGCGCGCGGCGCAGGCGAGGTGGGGTTCGAGCACGAACCGGTTCGAGGGGTCGATCACCGCGGCCTCGGTCGGCTTGTCGAACAGGTCGGCGGGGTGGGCGACGAGGTACTGGTCGAGCGGCTCGTCCTGCGCCACGAGCACCGCGAGGGCCCCGTCCGAACGGCGTCCGGCCCGGCCGGCCTGCTGCCACATCGAGGCCCGCGTCCCCGGGTAGCCGACCAGCACCGCCGCGTCGAGCGAGCCGATGTCGATGCCGAGCTCGAGCGCGTTCGTGGAGGCGACCGCCACGAGCTCGTCGTTCGCGAGCTGTCGTTCGAGCTCGCGCCGGTCCTCGGCCAGGTAGCCGGCGCGGTACGACTTCACCCGGCCCCGCAGCTCGCCGTCGAGCTCGCGGCGCGTGAACTCGGCGAGCAGCTCGGCCGCGCGCCGCGACTTCGCGAACCCGATCGCGCGCGCGCCCGACTCGACGACGCGCGCCATGAGGAACGACGCATCCGTGAGGGCGCCCCGGCGCGCGCCGGACTCCTCGTCGACGATCGCAGGGTTCCACAGCGCGAAGACCCGCCCACCGGACGGGGACCGGTCGTCGGCCACCGCCTCGAACGGCTCGCCGACGAGCCGCTCGGCGAGCTCTCCGGGGTTGCCGATCGTCGCGGAGGCGAGCACGAAACGCGGTTCTCCACCGTAGTGGGCGACGAGCCGCCGGAGGCGCCGGATCACGTGCGCGACGTGCGAGCCGAACACGCCGCGGAAGACGTGCGTCTCGTCGACCACGACGACC
>DATFEU010000085.1:0-5277 GCA_035250725.1 Actinomycetota bacterium | reverse complement strand
CGCCGGCCTGATCGCCGCGGCCGTGCCACTCGCGGCCGTCGTCGTGGGCGTCTCGGTGATCGAGCTGATCCCCCGGATGATCGTGGGCGGCGTGCTGGTGTTCGTCGGGCTCTCGTTCCTGGTGGAGTGGGTCTGGGACCGGCGGCGGTCGCTTCAGCCCGTCGAGTACGGGGTGATGCTCCTGATCCTGCTCACCGTCGTCGCGAGGGGGTTCCTCCCGGGCGTGGTGATCGGCCTCGTGCTCGCGGTCGTGCTGTTCGCGGTGAGCTACGGCCGGGTCGAGCTCGTCCGCGAGGTGGCGTTCGGGGACACGTACCGCTCGAACGTGGACCGGCCCGTCGAAGAGCGGGGCGTGCTGCGGACGATGGGCGAGCGTGTGCAGATCCTGCGCGTGAACGGGTTCGTGTTCTTCGGGTCCGCCAACGGCCTGCTCGAACGCATCCGCAAGAGGATCGAGGAGGGCCCGATCAGGTTCCTGGTGATCGACCTCCGTCGCGCCACCGGGGTGGACTCCTCGGCGGTCGTGTCGTTCGTCAAGGTGATCCATCTCGCCGAGGCGCACGGGTTCGAGCTCGTGTTCACCGGGGCCCGCGAGCAGGTGCGCCGCCAGCTCGCCCGTGGCGGGGTGGAGGAGAGCGAAGGGGTCGTGTGGTTCGAGCCGGACCTCGACCGCGGTCTGCAGCGGTGCGAGGACGGCCTGCTCGCCGACACCGCGGCCACGGCCCAGCCCGTGGCCTCGCCCGGCGATCTGGCCGGCCGCGACACGATGCCGCCGGGCCTGGCCGCCTACCTCGACCGCGTCGAGCTCGAGGAGGGCCGGGTCCTGATCCGGCAAGACGACCCACCGGACGATCTGTTCGTCCTCGAATCCGGGCGGCTGCTGGTCGAGACCGAGACGGCCGACGGCACGCGGCTCCGCCTCAGCACGCTCCGGCCCGGGGTCGTGGTGGGGGAGGTCTCCATCTACACCGGGGTGCCGCGCACCGCCGACGTCGTCGCGGAGACGCCCAGCGTCGTCCGGCGCCTGAGCGGCGCGGCGATCGCGAGGATCGAGACCGAGGACCCGGCGCTCGCCGCGGCGCTGCACCGGTGGCTCGCGAGCATCCTCTCGGAACGGTTGAGCGACACGATGCGCGAGTTCGACGCGCTGATGAGCTAGATGGGAGCGCCACCGACGTCCGAGCGACGACGAGCCGCGGGTCCGCTGGCGACGGTCGCCGCGGGGGCGATCATCGGCGCGGTGGAGACCGTCCTGGCGGTCGCGTTCGCGGCCTTCGTGTTCGGCGGCTATCTGCTCGGTCGCCTCGCAGACGGCATCGGCCTGTACCTGGCCGCCGCAGCGATCACGCTCGCGGTGCTCGCGATCCGGGCCGGCCGCCGAGGCGTCGTCGGCAGCGTCCAGGATGCCGCGGTGGCCGTCCTCGCGGGCGCCGCCGGGGCGGCCGCGACGAAGGCCGTGACCCTGGAGCGACAGGCCCGGGCGTCCGGCGCGCTCGACTATGAGGCGCCCGACACCTTCCTCACCGTGGTCGCGGCGACCCTGGTCGTGACGCTCTTGTGCGGGGTCGTCTTCCTGGCGCTCGGCACGTTCAAGCTCGGGAACCTCGTCCGGTTCGTCCCGTACCCGGTCGTGGGCGGGTTCCTCGCCGGCACGGGATGGCTCCTGTTCAAGGGCGGGATCTTCGTCGCCTCGGGCATCTCGCTGCCCACGATCGAAGAGCTCGTAGGAGAACCCCAGCTGTTCAGCAGGATCGAACAGCTCGTGCGAGAACAGCAGCTGCTTCGATGGGTCCCGGCGCTCGTGTTCGGAGCGGTGATGCTCCTCGCCGTGCGAAGGATCAAACGACCCCTGGTCCTCCCGCTCGTGCTCGGGGTCGGGCTCGTCGTGTTCGCACTCGGCATGGTCCTCACCGGCTCGTCGCTCGACGAGGCCAGGGAGGGCCGATGGCTGCTCGGGCCCTTCGACGCGGTCCGCCTCTGGGAGCCGTGGACGCTCCGGTCGCTCTCCGGCGCCGACTGGTCGACGGTGCTCGCGCAGTGGGCGGGGATCCTCACGGCGGTGTTCGTGGCGTCGCTCGCGATCCTGTTCAACATCAGCGGGTCGGAACTCGTGCTGCATCGGGACCTCGACACGAACGAGGAACTTCGCGACGCGGGCTACCTGAACCTGTTCACCGGCGGGCTCGGTGGCCCCCCGGCGTACCACGCGCTCAGCCTGTCGGCGCTCGCCGATCGGATGAGCGTGAACGCCCGGTTCGCGGGGCTCATCGCGGCCCTCGTCCCGCTCGCCGGGGTGATCTTCGGGGCGTCGGTGATCGAGCTGATCCCGCGGATCATCGTGGGCGGTGTCCTCGTGTTCCTCGGCCTCGCGTTCATCGTGGAGTGGGTCTGGGACAAGCGGAAGACGCTCCCGCCGCTCGAGTACGGGGTGGTGCTCGTGATCCTGGCCACGATCGTCGCTACGGATTTCCTGACCGGTGTCGTGCTTGGGCTGGTGCTCGCGGTGGTGCTGTTCGCCGTGAGCTACGGCCGGATCGAGCTCGTCCGCGAGGTCGCGTTCGGCCTGACCTACCACTCGAACGTCGACCGCCCCGCCGCCGAACGCGCGGCGCTCCGGGAGAGGGGCGAGCTCGTTCAGATCCTGCGCGTGAACGGGTTCATGTTCTTCGGTTCGGCCAACGGTCTGCTCGAGCGGATCAGGAAGCGGTTAGAGCGCGGGCCGGTGCGGTTCCTCGTGATCGATCTCCGCCGCGCGACCGGCGTGGACTCCTCGGCGGCCGAGTCGTTCGTCAAGGTGATCCACCTCGCGGAGTCGCGGGGGTTCGAGCTCGTGTTCGCGGGCGCCTCTGAGGCGGTGCGCGAACAGCTGGCCCGCGGCGGCGTCACGGCGATCGACGGCCTCGTCTGGTTCGAGCCGGACCTCGACCGCGGCCTGCAGCGATGTGAGGACGGCCTGCTCGCGGAGGCCACGCCCATGGCGTCCGCCGGCTCGGGCGCGGGAGCGCTCCCCGACGGCAGCGGCGACGGCCGCGCACGGATGCCGGAAGGTCTCGCGCCGCACCTCGAGCGCGTCGAGCTCGACGCCGGCACGGTGTTGCTGCGTCAGGACGAGCCGCCGGGCGACGTGTTCGTGCTCGAGTCCGGCCTGCTGGAGGCCGAGACCGAGACGCCGGACGGCACGCGGATGCGCCTGCGGACGATGCATCCCGGCGTGGTGGTGGGCGAGATCGCCCTCTACACGGGGGTCTCACGCACCGCTGACGTCGTGACCGCGGAGCCGAGCGTGGTGCTCCGGCTCCGCCGTTCGGCGATCGAACGGATCGAGGCGGAGGATCCCCGGCTCGCCTCGGCGCTCCATCGATGGCTCGCCTGGACCGTGGCGAACCGGCTCGGCGACACGATGCGCACGTTCGACGCGCTGCTGGATTAGCGCCAACCGGTCTTCGCCGTGGTTGACACAATCCTTTCGATTTCGCAATAATTCTGGCATGAACTTGCGGTCAGTAAGCGAGGCGGCGGCGGAGCTCGGAATCAGTCCACAGCGGATCCGAGCCCTCGCTCAGTCTGGCCAGATTCAGGCAGATCGCGTCGGAGGACATTGGGTCATCAGGGACGACTCCCTCAGCAGTCCACGGGATAGGGCTCCTGGGCGCCCCCTCTCGGCTGCGAACGCGTGGGCATTACTAGCTCTCCTTGAGGGGGAGTCTCCTGGCTGGGTTCATCCCTCGGTGAGGTCGCGCCTGAGAAAGCGACTCAAGGACTCGGACTGGCTGGCTCGGGCGCTCGTCCGGAGCGAGCCGAGAGCGAATGTCAACAGATGGAGACTGCTCCCAAGCGATTTCTCAAAGATAAGGGCAAGTTTTCCGATTGTGCGGTCTGGACTCTCAGCGGCTGGGGCAGCACTAGACCTGTTTTCCGATGAAGGGCCGCTTGACGCCTATGTGAGTCAACGTGCACTCGCCGAAATCGCAAATCAATTCAAGCCCCTAGAGTCATCAAATGAGCCAAACGCATTTCTCCGGGTCCCGTCTCATTCTTGGCCTCTTGAGCATGAAGGCCAGGTTCCAATAGCGGTTGCAGCCGCGGATCTTCTCTCCGACGAGGATCCACGAGTCAGTCGCGCGGCCAGGAACGTTCTCGTCCACCTCGCAGAGTGATACGCATTCCTGACCTAGGGGACGACTTCCATGAGATGTGGGAGGAGCTCATCTACTTGGCTCAGGCGCCCAAGGTGCCTTGGACGCTAGTTGGCGCTCATATGGTCGCTCTTCATGGGTGGGAACAAGGAAGAGCGCAAGTGCGACCTAGCAAGGATGCGGACGTCCTGGTCGATGTGCGTGCTGTTGTTGATGGGACCGAACGTTTCAGCGCCGTCTTGAAGGAACGAGAGTTCGAATTCGAGGCTCCCTCTCCGGAGGGGATCGGCCACCGCTTTCGGAAGCGAGGAGTTACCGTTGACGTGCTTGGCCCCGATGGCGTTGGGGAACGAGCGAACCTTAGGACCTTGGGCGGAGCTCATACCGTGCAAGTTCCCGGCGGCACACAGGCCCTTCGTCGGACAGTACCAACCGGGATTCTCACTAGGGGGACAGAGGGAGAGATTCCCTTGCCGAATCTTCTAGGCGCCCTGCTGGTGAAGACAAGAGCTATTGCCGTCGACGATGAGCCAGATGCTCAGCGTGGTGACTGCGCCTTCCTCCTGTCACTCGTACTCGATCCAGACCCGCTTGGGAGTGATCTCCAACCTACCGAGAGATCTTGGCTTCGCAAGTGTCCCGAACTCGGGGATCCGGACGCGGCCCGTTACCACGGAATTGACAACGCTGAAGATGCAGCGATTGTCTATCACCGGTTGACTACATGAAGGGGCGGGCTCGGACCTGAGGGCCAGTCAATCGTTCCGTCAGCTATCGAGTAGCGCCCGCACTCTGCCCGACGAGACCAGGTCGCCCTTGCGCTCGAACTCGCCGAGCGCGCGCTCGAGCGCCTTCCGTGACTCGTCGGCCCGCCCGAGCAACCGCAGCACCTCCGCCTGGTCGGCGAACACGGTCCCGCGGTCGAACAGGAAGTCGGTCTGCTCGACGATCGCGACCGCCTCCGCGATCAACCGATCCGCCTCCGCCGCGTCGCCCTCGGCTGCCCGGACCCGCGCGAGGACTCCGAGCCCGAGTCCTCGTTCGACGGCGATCGCGCTCGAGGCCGCGACCTCCGCGATCTCGGCGGCCTCGGTCGAGCGGCCCAGCGCGAGGTTCGCCTGGGCGAGGAAGGCGCCGAGGT
>DATFEU010000041.1:0-2892 GCA_035250725.1 Actinomycetota bacterium | reverse complement strand
TACCCGTGGTTCATGCGCCGGATCGCGGAGAAGCCGGTCGAGAA
This sequence comes from Actinomycetota bacterium, assembly GCA_035250725.1. Classification (GTDB taxonomy): domain Bacteria; phylum Actinomycetota; class UBA4738; order UBA4738; family HRBIN12; genus DASSJM01. Next base: position 2,848 of record DATFEU010000041.1, on the reverse strand, counting down.
CTCGTTGCTCGCGCTCCGGAACCTGGTGGCGCGGGGCTGAACCTTCAGCCGAGGATCCGCGCGTCGCCGTAGCCGGCGTCGAGCGCGGATGCGAGCTGGAACCTTCGTGGGTGGAACTGCTCGAGGCCGGGGTCGACGTCGTGCCCGGTCACGAGGTCCGCGATGTGGCCGCCGAGCGCCGGCGCGAGCTTGAACCCGTGACCGCTCGTCCCCGCGTCGACGAACACCCCCGGCGCGATCTCGCCGATCACCGGCTGCCAGTCGGGCGAGACGTCGTACAGGCTCGCCCAGCCGCCGCGCGAGGTCGCGTGCTGCAGCGCGGGGATGCGCCGCACGACGCGGGCGCCGAGGCGTTCCGCCTCGTCGTCCCCGACCCGCTCGTCGAAGTCGTCCGGGTCGACGTTCGGCTCCGGGTGGAGCGGGCCGACGAGGAACAGCTCCTCGCCCTCGGGGCGGAAGTAGTAGCCGTTCGGCAGGTCGCCGTGCGCCGGGGCGCGGACGTCGCCGGTCCAGGCGAACGTCGCGACGATGTGCCGTTCGACCGTGAGCGGCAGGTCGACCCCGACCATCGCGACGAGCGCTCGCGACCAAGGCCCGGCCGCGACCAGGACGCGTTCGGCGGCGATCGATGTGTCGCCGGCTCGAACGGTCCACGCGCCGCCGTTCGGTTCGATCGCGGTGACCTGGTGATCCAGGAGCGCGTCGGCGCCAAGCTCGCGGGCGCGTTCGACCAGCCCCTGCGTCGTGAGGACGGGATCGGCGTGTCCGGCCCCGCGCTCGAACGCCGCGACCGCGACCCCCTCGAGGTCGAAGTCCGGCCACTCGGCGGCGACCTCCTGCGGTTCGAGGAGGTCGGTCGGGATGCCCTGCCCGTTCAGGCGCGGGACCACCTCGCGGACGGTCGCCTCGTCCTCCGTGGGGTGCAGCACGAGCAGGCCGGTCTCCCGGAAGCCGGAGTCGCGACCCGTGTGCTCCCGGAAGTCGCGGAACATCGCGATCGAATCGCGCGCGACCGAGGCCAGGAACGCGTTCGTGTAGTAGGCGCGGCAGATCGCGCTCGAGCGTCCGGTCGGGCCGCCCGCGGGGGCGGTCTTCTCGAGGACGACCGTTCGAACGCCGCGACCCGCGAGGTGGAACGCAGCGCTCGCGCCGTGGACCCCGGCGCCGATCACGGCGACCTCGTACGCGATCATCGAGCGGAGTCTACGGCGGTCGCTCGAACGATCTCCCGCGTCGCGCTGCTACGTTCGAGTCGTGACCGGGCAGATCACGCCCCAGCGGTTCCACGGGGCCAGGGCGTCGAGGACTGGCGAGTGATCACCAACGTCGCGTACGCGCACTTCCGCTCGGGATCCTTCGGCCGGGGCGTGGAGCTGGTCGACGCGATCGCCGAGGCCAGAGAGACGGCGTACCACCACCCCGAGATCGACCTCCGGCTCGAGGGCGTGACCGTTCGGCTGACGACCTACACGGACGAGCACTTCCTCTGGCTGAGCCAGCGGGATGTCGAGCTCGCCCGCCGGATCTCCGAGGCGGCACGGAGCCTCGGGCCGCCGATCCCGCGCCGTCCAGATGGTCCAGATCACTTCCGACGTGCTCGACCATCCCGATGTGATGGGCCGCGACCGAAGGGCATCCTGATACGTTCCCCCGATGACCAGATCGTTGCTCGACGACGCGTTCGCCCACCACGTCTGGGCGACGCTTCGGGTCCTCGACGTGTGTGACACGCTCACACCAGGGCAGCTCGCGACCGCGGTGCCCGGTACGTACGGCTCGATCCTCGACACGATGCGCCACATCGTCGGGGCGGACAGCTCCTACCTGTTCGTCATGACCCGTGGGGCCGTGTCGAACATCGACGAGGATCAGATGGAACTCGCCGAGCTCCGAACGGTGATGGAACGCAACGCCGAGGCGTGGTCCGAGCTCCTGTCGGGGGGCGTCGACCCGAGCGAGGTGCTCGTCAGGACGTGGGACGACGGGTCCCAGACGCGGGCCCCGTTCGGCATCCGGCTCGGGCAGGCGTTGCATCACGGGACCGACCATCGGAGCCAGATCTGTACCGCCCTCACGACGTTCGGCATCGAGCCGCCGCTGGTCGACGTCTGGGACTTCGGGGAGCAGGCAGGCAGCGTCGCCGAGACCCCCCCGCCCACCTAGCAGAGCGACGGACCGCCGCACCCGTTTCGGTGGTCGCGAGCCCTCCTTCCCGGCGAACGGGTCGAGCTCGGTCGGGATCCGGCGGGCTGTGGCCCGAGCCCTGGCACCGTGAGGATCAAGGGACGCCGGGACGGTGAGGCGCGTCGATCACCGGTTCGGGCGCGTGCCATACGGCCTCGACGTTGTTCTGATGCAAGTCGTTCACGAATGCGGCGTAGTACCGCTCGGAGTACTGCGTCCACACGCCGGGCTCGCCCCGGATCGTGGCACCGGTCGCGACCGCGGCCTCGAAGAACGCGTCGACCTCCTCCCGACCCTCGGCGGCGAACGCCACATGAGCCGCCGTGGTCACGGGCTCCCCTTGGCAGATCGTGAAGTCGTCCAGGTCCTCGGCCCCGTAGCTGACACAGTCGTCCTGAACGTGAAGCTCCTCGTAGCCGAGTGGGGCGAGGGCTGCGGTGTAGAGCCGTCGGCTCGCGGCCATGTCTGCCACGACGAAGAGCACGTGATCGACGATGACGCGCCGAACGCTCATCGGGCGAACGCTAGCAAACGCCGCGCCTCCAACTCCCACCACCGAGCCGACGAAGGCGCGACGAGGGTGCTCGCCGGCTCGGCGCAGGTCCGCTCGGCGCGGCCGCCGGGTGGGTGTTCGCGGGCGAGCTCTCGCTCCGGGGCGAGCCGG
>DATFEU010000036.1:0-5684 GCA_035250725.1 Actinomycetota bacterium | reverse complement strand
GTTCCCGGGCGCCCGCGTGGTGACGCTGATCTTCTTCTTCTTCATCACGTGGGTGGAGCTGCCGGCGAGCGTCGTGCTGGGTGTGTGGTTCGTGATCCAGTTCTTCAGCGGCGTGGGCCAGCTCGGGGTCGAGGTCGGCGGTGGGGTCGCGTACTGGGCGCACGTCGGCGGGTTCGCGTTCGGCGCGCTCGTCGCGTGGCTGTTCTACCGCCGCCGGGGCGGGGTGCAGCCGCCAGTCCACCGGTTGCCTGACCGGCCCGACTCCTTCTGACGCCCCCTCGTTCGGCACCGTGCTCCGGCTTCAGCGACGCCCGAAGTGCCGAACGCGGGAGAGCAGGTCCTCGGACGGACGGCCCTCGTGCGCCGCCTCCCATCCGAGCAGATCCGGGCGGGCGCCGAACAGCACGATCACGCGCCCGTCACGCTTCGGCCCCGGGTGCACGCCGCCGGCCACCCTCCAGCCGTGAGCGCCGCCGGCTACGAGCGCCGCCGAGGGCGCCGTGAACCCCGGGTCGCCGCGATCGCGGAACCGCGCCGACTCGCGACGGCACGCGGGATACGAGCGGGGTCCACCGGTCATCGTCGGGCGCGGCAACCGCGCGCGGGTCGTGGGGGCGTCGCCGATCTCGACCGCCCACATCGAGCGGCGGATCTCGGCCACATCTGCCGGATCGGTGATCTCCTCGTGGCGAAGGAGTTCCGCCCACGCGCCCTCGGGCGTGTCGGCGAAGGTGTTCACCGGCCCCTCCCCCGTCGCGCTCCAGCGTCCGGCGGGCTGGCCCGCGCTCTCCCAGAGGAACGGGAACCGCGGGTCGGTGTGGCGGAAGACGATCACGGGCGGGATCGAAGGGTCACGTCGCGGGCGAGGCCGAGAGCGAACGCGCGAGCGCGAGCACCCGCTCGGCGTCCGCGCCGTCCGGATCCCACTCGCGCGACAGGAGCGCGTCGGGCGAGCGACCGGCGAGCTGCGACCGGGACCGCTCGAACCACCGCCGCACCCCCACCTCCGAGTACGCCCCACGGAGCTCGGCGACGATCCGGGCGACGAGGTGGAGCCGGGCCGCGACGACGTCGGGCGTCGGCCGCTGGTCCGCCGCGTACCGCCGGAGGCTCGCGACCGAGATCCCCAGGAGCGCGGAGAGCCGTTCGGCGCCGAACAGCTCGACCGTGGCCGGCCACTCGAACGCCGGCGCCGGCGAGCCCGCGAGGGCGGACTCGAGCTCGCGGAGCACCGAGGCGACGCGGGTGGGCGAGAGCCGTGAGGCCGAACGGAGCGATGCCGCCGCGGACTCCCCGATCCCGGCCTCGGCGGCCCGCGTGGCCACCGAGCGCATCACGTCGAGCGTGAGCTCCTCGACGTCCTGGGGCAGCAGGCCCATGGCCTCCATCTGCTTGAGCACGTCGACCGCCGCATCCGTGGCCTCGGGGTGGTCCAGCGGAGGCTCGACGGAGCGGATCTGGATCGTCACCATGCTCCGTATCGTATCCGAACCCGCTCCGCCCGTCACGATCGCCACAGCCGGGACGGTACCGGCGGACACCGACAGCGGGCTACCGATCGGCAGTCGTTGCGAATCCCAGGACCCGATACGCGGGCGGCCGCTCCTCGGCCGAGCTCCGGCAGGTGAGAAGTCGCGGCCCCGCCGCCTCCACGACCATCTGCACGACGACGCGTTCGGACCCCACCCGGAACGTCGCCGAGATCTCCGCCCCCGATCGCTCGACGCCCACCGGTTCGAGATCGTCCACGCCGTCGAGGCCGCGCCGCACCCGCAGGGCGTGCTCCGCGGCCTGCACCGGCATGGGCGCACACGATCGTCCCCGGTAGTGGTCGAGATCGATCCGGCCACCCGCGTACGCCGCGGCCACCCGGGGACCGCTCCCTGCTTCGACGCGCCCGAAGTACATCCCGTGCGGGAACGCGACCACGTTGCCCGCGAACCGGTCGCCGCCGATGTGACTGCACTCCCAGGTCTCGTCGAGGAACCCTGCCGCCAGGGCCAGCGCGAGCGGCCGGCCGCGCTCGGCGCAGCACGGATCGTGCCGGCCGTGGGTGCAGACGAGGAACAGCGGCGCATCCCACCGCTCCAGCCCGAGGCGTTCCCCCCGGCCGAGCACGTCGAGGTCGAGCTCGAGCGCTCCCAGGATCCCGTCGAGCGTCGTGCGTTCGATCCACGGCGGCTCCGGGCCGGAGCGCATCACGAAGCAGGCGCCGCCGGAGGCGTTCACCCCGACCCGGCGGATCAACAGCGGCCGGACCCCGGCGGCCCGGCACCGAGTGAGCAGCTCGGCGCCGAAGCCGCCCGGCAGCCGAGCGTCGACGAACGCGTCCACGCCCCACGGCCCACCGTGCTCGAGCAGCAGCCACGACCGGACCGTCGAGGCCGTTCCCGCCATGGGCTCGGCATAGGCGAGGCTCTCGGAGGAGCACCGGAACGCGTCAGGCATCGGCGAGAAGGGTACGGGCCGCGATCAGTCCGCGGGTCGGAGCAGGCCCTCGCGGACGAGCCGGCGCACGAGCACCAGCCGGCTCGCCGCATCCGGGATCGTGGCGCCGAGATCCACCGGCCGGAGTCGCGGCTCGGCGGCGATCCGCAGCATCGCGGGCTCGAGCCAGTGCGGCATCTCGAGCCGGCGATCGCCGAGGAGCACGAGCAGCCGGTCCTCGAGCGTCCGGATCACCAGCACCGAATCGGGTCGGCGCTCCAGCACCGTGTCGTCCCCGATCCGTTCGAGTTCGAGCTGGTCCACGAGCCCGCCGCGGAGCAGCGACGACCGGGACGAGAGGAACTCGGTCCAGCGGTCCGAGACGACCCCCTCCGCGTCCACGTCCGCGAGCGCCTCGCCCGCGCGTGTCACCCGCGTGGCGAGCTCGCGCGCGAGCCCCTCGGGATCCGCGGTCCACCCCGCCGGCACCGGTTCGTCGAACGACGGATCCGAAGCCACCTGCTTCCACGCCGCCGTGACCAGATCCCGCCACGGCGTCACGTGCACGCCGACCGTGAGGTGACCCGAGACGGTCTCCTGCGCCCGGGCGGCATGCGGCGTCCCCGTCGGCATGTAGATCGTGTCGCCCGAGGAGACCTCGGCGCGGATCGGCTCCCGCTCGGGCTCGGCCGGCGCCGCGTGCACCTCCCAGGACTTGCGGCCGAACGCCTGCAGCACGAAGACGTCGTGCCCATCCGAGTGCAGCTCGAGCCCCTGCGCGCCGGGCGGCGTGACGTACGCGTTCACCTGGCAGGGGTGGCCGAGCTCGAGCTCGAGGTCGCGGACGAAGCGCGCGACCGGCTCGTGGAACCGGTGAAGCCCCTGCAGCACGATCGTCGCGCCGTCGCGGAAGCGCTCGAACACACGAGCCGGGTCGGCGATGCCGCTCACCGGCTTGCCCCCGGTCGTGCCCGAGCGCGTGTAGGCCGACTCCGGGATCGGCTCGCCCGCCTTCACGAGCCGGAACGACGGCGTCCGCATCGACGTGGTCGAGAGCAGCCGGTCGACCTCGTCGAGGCTCAGGAGGTCGGCGAACCCGCGTGCGTCTGCGCTCGGGTGCACGAGCGCGCGGCGTCCCCAGGCCTGCTCGAGGAACGCGGCGGCGACGCCCGTGCAGCGGGCGAGGGCGCGCTCGGCGCCGGAGCGCTCGAGCTCGACGACGGAGCTCACGAGGGCTTGTCGGTCGAGTCCGTATCGTCCGAGTCGCTCGAGTCCTTGTCGTCGGAGTCGGAGGGATCCTTGTCGTCGGAGTCGCTCGAGTCCGCGTCGTCGGAGTCGCTCGAGTCCGCGTCGTCGGAATCGCTGGAGTCCTTGTCGTCCGAGTCCTGCGTGTCGGTGCCGTCGGCGTCCTGCGGGCCCGGCCGCTCGGTCTCGGATGAGCCGACGCTTCCCGAGATCGTCGTGATGTCCTCGTCGGACAGGGTCACGTCGGTGGTCGTGTCGTCGTCCATGCGGACCTCCTCGGTCGGGGACGCTTCGAATCGTATGCCCCGTCGGCTCGCCCGCGCCAGGTCGGAGAGCGGTCCTGCCGGGTCTTGCGAGAGCGCGCCCGCCCGCGCGGATGATCGGATCAGCCGCGCCTACTGCATGTAGAACTCCCACTGCACGTTGTCCGGGTCGCGAAAGGCCACGTAGTCCTTGTCGAGGACGGGATCGTGTTCGACGCCCTCGGTCTCGACGCCCTCCTCGCGCAACCGTCCGACGAGCTCATCGAGCGTCTCGCGCTCGTCCACGCCGAACGCGAGATGGTCGATCCCGATCCTGCGCTCGCTGAACCGGTCGTCGTCCGGCGTCCCCTCGAGCGGCGGCTCAAGGATCACGAAGGTCGCACCGGCCTGGGTCGCCAGGAGCGTGCCGTCGGACGGCGAGCCCTTCCATACGGACGTCATCTCGGACCCGACCGGGATCTCCATGAATCCGAGCCCGAGGACCCGTTCGTAGAACACGCGCGATCGAACGGGATCCTGGACCCGGATCGCGACGTGGTGGAGGCTGGTCACCGTCATCGTTCCCCCTCTCGAGGACGGCCCGCTCGCGGCGGACACGAGGGCGTCGCGGATGCCTCGATCATGGATCCCTTCGAGCACGCGCGCAAACGCCCGGTCGGCCTCCGAGTGTGCTCGTCCGCCCGTCCCCTCGTGGGGTGCGTGAGCCACGGCCACGAGAGCGGCCCCATGCTCTGCCCGCTCGACGACGACCGCGGCAGCGCCGGCGGACTGCAGCTGGTCAAGGCCTCTGAAGGACGCCGCGGCTCAGGACTCGATGTTGAACCAGGTCCCGCCGGGGCCGAGCCAGCTGAAGCCTTCGCCCCACGTCGCGATGGTCTTCCCGTTGCTCATCACGGCGATCTCGCCGTAGTCGCCGTAGAACTCGAGGAACCCGTTCGCGTTCTTGTAGTCCGCGCCCGAGGTCGCATCCGAGATCAGCACCGGGGCGCTCCACGACTGACCGCCGTTCGTCGAGCTGCGGTACCAGATGTTCCACCGGGTCGCGGGGCTTCGCTCGGCGAACCAGAGACGGACGTCGCCGTTGCCCACGGCCTCCGCCGTCGGCGCCGCCGCCATCCGGCCCACGGTCGAGACGACCGTCGCGGCGGCCCACGAGGCGCCGTCGTCGGTCGACCGGCGGACGAAGATCCGTTGCGGCCCGAGCGGGGTGACGGCGCCGTCGAACGCGTAGACGAGGTCGCCGTCGGCGTCGGCGGTGACCGTGCTGTGCCCGGCGTAGAAGTCGGCGTAGCAGCCCTCGGTCTCGCACGGCTCACCGAGCTGGACGGACCCGAGGAGCTGGACCTCCCAGGTGGCCCCTTCGTCCCTCGAGATGAACGTGTGGTGATCGACGGTTCCGACCGCGCCCCCGCCGGGCCCGGAGTAGTCGAAGCTGCTCTCCGAGAACACCACCATGCCCTCCGAGGTGACGTCCGCGTCGTACGCGAAGAAGTACCGGCCGCTGTTCACCACCTTGGTCTGGGACCACGTCTCGCCGAAGTCGTGCGACTGGGCGATCCACGGGTCCCCGCCCGTCGGACCGTTCCAGGACACGTACACGTCTTGGCCGTCGTCGCTCGTCGCGATCACCGGCTTGTCGTTCCACGAGACGTTGCCGTACGTCGGGACGGGATCGGACCACGTGGCCCCGTGGTCCGTCGACTTCTGGAACACGACGTTGAACCCGTTCATCCACAGGGCGTAGACGTG
>DATFEU010000034.1:0-8961 GCA_035250725.1 Actinomycetota bacterium | reverse complement strand
CAGGCCGTGCGTCTTCGCGAAGACGACCAGATCCGGCAGCCGCGCCATCGAACCGTCCTCGTTGACGGTCTCGCACAGGACGCCTGCGGGATACAGCCCGGCGAGCCGCGCGAGGTCGACGGCGGCCTCGGTGTGCCCGGCGCGCTTCAGGACGCCGCCCTCCCGGTAGCGGAGCGGGAAGATGTGGCCCGGCCTCGAGAGGTCCGCGGGCTCCGTCGCGGGATCGATCACGGCGCGGATCGTGCGGGCGCGATCCGCGGCGGAGATGCCGGTGCTGACCCCCGTGCGCGCGTCGACCGAGACGGTGAACGCCGTCCGGCGGGTGTCGGTGTTGGCCGCGACCATCAACGGGATCTCGAGCTCGTCCAGACGCTCGCCGACCACCGGCATGCAGATCACCCCGCTCGTGTGCCGGACGATGAACGCGATCGCCTCCGGCGTCACGCGCTCGGCGGCCATGATCAGGTCGCCCTCGTTCTCCCGGTCGGCATCGTCGACGACGATCACGATCTTGCCTGCACGGACGTCGGCGATGGCCTCGTCGATCGTCGAGAACTCCGGCGTGTTGCTCACGTTCGCTCCCTTCGGTCCCCCGACATCCCGGAGCCGACCTCACGCGCCGCGCGTACGGCCCCCGCGTCCCCCATCCAACCTGCGACCCACGCCTCCACGTACTTCGCGATCACGTCGACCTCGAGGTTCACCGGATCCCCCACCCTCGCCGATCCGAGCGTCGTCACCTCGAGCGTGTGCGGGATCAACGCGACGGTGAAGCTCTCCCGGTCGCGCTCCGCGATCGTGAGGCTCACCCCGTCCACCCCGATCGAGCCCTTCACCACCAGGTATGGAGCCAGATCCGACGGCGCGAGCACCGTGAGCCAGGCGCCGTCGCCGTCCGTCGCATCGAGACCGGTCACCTCCCCCAGGCCGTCGACGTGACCCTGAACGAGGTGGCCGCCGAGCCGGGTCGAGAGCGTGAGCGCCCGCTCGAGGTTCACGGGGTCGCCCTCGCGCAGCCGGGCGAAGCTGGTGCGACGGACCGTCTCCTCGGACAGGTCGAACGCGAGGTGGTCGTTCGAGCGATCGACCACGGTGAGGCAGGCGCCGTTCACCGCGATCGAGGCTCCGGGCGCCGCGTCGGACGTCACGGTTCGGCAGCCGACGGACAGTCGCGTCGGGCCGATCTCGCGCACGACGCCGCGCTCCTCAACGATCCCGGTGAACATCCGCCTCCACCCTCAGGTCCTCGCCGATGCGATCGACCGATCGGATCCGCAACGGGAGCGCGCTTCCCACGGGGGCGAACCCTCGCCCCTCGAGCACGGTCGGGGCGTCGAGGCCGCCGATCAGCTTCGGGGACAGGTACAGGACGATCGCGTCGACGAGGTCGTCCTCGACGGCCGACCACGCGAGCGTCGGTCCGCCCTCGAGCAGCACCCCCTGCACGTCTCGCTTGCCGAGATCGGCCAGCAGCGCCACGAGCGGCACGCTTCCTCCCTCGGCCCCGAACACGACGACGTCGGCTCCCGCGTCGCGCCACGCCTCCCGAACCTCGACGGGCGCGAGCTCGGTCGTGGCGACGAGCGTCGGGGCCTGGCGATCGAACAGATCCCCCGTCGAGGGCACGCGTCCACGCGCGTCGACGAGCACGCGGATCGGCGGCCGCCCGCGGTACCCCGCGTCCCGGACGGTGAGCTCGGGATCGTCGGCGATCGCGGTGCCGGCGCCGACGGCGATCGCGTCGGACCAGGCGCGCAACCGATGGACGTCGGCGCGAGCCGCCTCCCCCGTGACCCACCGCGACGAACCGTCACGCGCGGCCACCTTGCCGTCGAGCGACGAGGCCATCTTCCACACGACATACGGCATCCCGGTCCGAACGTGCTTCGCGAACGCCCGGTTCTGTCGTTCGGCCGCGTCCGCCATGACGCCGGATCGAACCTCGACGCCGTTCGAACGCAGCACGTCGAACCCCTTACCGTCCACGACGGGGTTGGGGTCTTTGGCGGCGGCGACCACCCGGGCGACCCCCGCGCCGAGGATCGCCTCGGTGCACGGCGGCGTTCGCCCGTAGTGGGTGCAGGGTTCGAGGGAGGTGAACACGGTGGCGCCGCGCGCTCGGTCGCCGGCGGCGTTCAGCGCGAGGGCCTCGGCGTGCGGCAGTCCGGGTCCCTCGTGCCACCCCTCGCCGACCACCCGACCCTCGGACACGATGAGGGCACCGACCATCGGGTTGGGCGAGACCAGGCCTCGCCCACGCTCCGCGAGCTCGATCGCCCGCTCGATGTACGCCTCGTCGGACACGCTGCTCCGTTCCCGAGGCGGCGCGCGGGGAACGCGGGACGGGCGGCGCTGGGCCGCCACGCACCCGTCCTCTCCCATCCCGACTCTCACGGTCGGTCCCGGAATCGCACCGGGTCCACCCCCGAGTGGCTCTCGAGGGGTCGCGGACTGTCACCGCCGGTGGGGATTTGCACCCCGCCCCGAAGACAGGTATCTGCGGCTCCGAGTATAGGCCGAGGGCCGGAAGGGGTCACCCGGGCACGGCGGGTCGCCGACGGTCAGTCGGCCTTGCGGCGGTCGATCGCGTACGACGAGCGCGCCTCACGCTTGGCGAACTGCTTCATCTCCGTCGCCATCGCGACCGCCTCGCCGTAGTGTGCGAACGAGCGCACGTCCGTGGTCGCGATCCCGACGGAGACCCCGGCGAGCGGGATCCGCTGCATCTCGCCCTTGCGGTCCTCGACCTCGACGAAGCCCTGCGCGACCTCCTCCGGCTCGTAGAACTCGCCGATCTGCGTGTCGAACGCCTCGACGATGCGCTTGGCCACGTCCTCCGCGACGTCGGGTTTCAGCACCGCGACGAAGTCGTCGCCGCCGACGTGGCCGACGAACCCCTCGGTGGAGGATTCGACCACTGCGTCCTGGACGACGCGTGCGGTCGCCTGGATCAGCCGGTCGCCGCGGACGAACCCCTTCTGGTCGTTGTACGCCTTGAAGTTGTCGAGGTCCGCGTACAGGACCGCGAACGGGAGATCCTCGCGCACCATGCGCTCGATCTCCTCCTGGATCCGGATGTTCCCCGGGAGCCCGGTGAGCGGCGACAGGTTCCGCATCTCCTTCGCGCGCCGGAGCGTCCCCTTGACGCGCGCGAGCAGCTCGATCGGGTCGAACGGCTTGATGATGTAGTCGTCCGCGCCGGCGGTGAGCCCGAGGACCTTGTCCGTCGCGAGCGCCTTCGCGGTCAGCATGATGATCGACGTGTTGGCCGTCTGCGGGTTCCGGCGAAGCCGGTGCGCGACCTCGAACCCGTCGATCCTCGGCATCATCACGTCGAGCAACACGAGGTCCGGACGCAGGAGGCCGGCCTTCTGCAACGCCTCCTCCCCGTCCGAGGCGACCGACACCTCGTACCCGGCGCTCCGAAGGTTGACCTCGACGAAGCGGGCGATGTCCGGATCGTCGTCGACCACGAGGATCGACTCGGGCATCAGGCTCCTCCCGCCAACGCCCGGAGCTCTCGTGCGGCTCCTGCGGGGTCGTCCGCGCCGAAGATCGCCGACGCGGCGGCGACCACGTCGGCGCCGGCGTCGACGCAACGTCGAACGGTCCGCGCGTTCACCCCCCCGTCCACGTGCACGTCGACGTCGAGCCCACGTCGATCGATCTCGGTCCTCGCCGTCTCCACCTTGTCGAGCGGTTCGGGCTGGAACGGCTGCCCCGCCCACCCAGGATGCACCGTGAGGACGATCACGTCGTCAATCTCCTCGAGGTACGGCGCGACCAACTCGAACGACGTCGGCGGGCCGAGCGCCACGCCGACGCGGACCCCGGTGCCGGCCGCCTTCCGGATCACGGGTGTCGGATCGTCCACCGCCTCCGCATGGAAGGTCACCGCGTCGGTCCCGGCCTCCGCCAACTCGTCGAACAGCCCCTCCGGAGACTCGACCTGGAGGTGCGCGTACAGCGGCAGCCCCGTGTGCCGACGCAGGCTGGCGATCACGGGCGGGCCGATCGTGAGCGGCGGGACGAAGCGCGCATCCATCACGTCCACATGGATGAGGTCGACATGCGGCTCGACGAGCTTTACCTCCTCGGCCAAACGGGCGAGGTCCGCCGACAGGATCGATGCCGCGAGCTTGGCCACCCCGGCATCCTAGTCGCGGGCCTGGCCGCCCCGGCGGAACGCCGCGACGAACATCGCGTCGCACCCGTGCCGGTGAGGCCACAGTCGAACCCGGTCGGCGGCGCCGTCCGGGCCGTCGACGGGCGCCGGCTGGAGCTCGGGCGCCCGGCGGAGCAGCGCGTCGCAGGCCGCGTCGGTCTCAGCCCGCGGGAACGTGCACACGCTGTACACGAGGCGACCGCCGGGCGCGAGGAGTCCGGCCGCCGCCGTTCCGATCCCCACCTGGAGACGCGCGAGACCGGACAGCTCGTCCCGGTGCGCGCGCCAGAGCAGCTCGGGCCTGCGCCGCGCCGAGCCGATGCCCGAGCAGGGTGCATCGACCAGGATGCGGTCGAACCCAGATGCGACGGCCGGGCGCCGGCCGTCCTGGACGAGGAGTCGCGCGGGGACGCCGAGCCGCACGAGTCCCGCCCGGGCGAGCGAGAGCCGGGTGGGCGATACGTCCGCCGCCACCACCTCGCCGGCCTCGCCGGCGAGGCACGCGAGGTGCCCGGTCTTGCCGCCGGGCGCCGCGCAGACGTCGAGGACCCGCTGCCCCTGCCGGACGTCGAGCGCCGCGACGACGAACGCGGACGCCTGATCCTGCACCGCGAACCGCCCCTGCCGGAATCCCGGCAACGACCCGGGATCGCCGGCGGATAGCTGCAGCGAGTCGCGGTGGACCTCGCCGCGTTCCGTGCCGACGCCGGCGCCGGCGAGCTCGCGCTCGACCTCCTCGATCGACGCGCGGCACGTGTTCACGCGGATGGTGACCGGGCCACGCTCGCCGAGCGCGGCCGCCGCCGCCTCCACCTCGTCATCGTCGGGCAGGATCCGTCGCAGCTCTCGCACCGCCCACGCGGACAGCCCGGTGCGGACGGACACGGCCTCGTCCGAGCGACCCGACGTCTCCGCAGACGGCTCCGAGGTCAGGCGCCGGAGCACGGCGTTGACGAACCCTCGGTGCCGGCGATCGACGAGCGACACGGTCTCCGACACGGCAGCGTGCGGTGGGACCCGCGTGTACCGGAACTGGTAGGCGCCGAGGCGGAGCGCGGCTCGGGGAGCCTTCGGCGCCAGCGCGAGCGGCCGCTCGAGCAGCGGTTCGAGCACGTGGTCGATCGGCACGAGGCGACGGAGCGTCCCGTACGCGAGCTCCGTCGCGAACGCGGCTTCGCGGTCGGGCAGATGCGCGCGGTCGAGCGCGCGCCGCAGCGCGAGGTTCGAGTACGCCCCCTCGTCGGTCACGCGACGCACCACGTCGAGCGCGACGGCGCGCGCCGAAGTCGGACCGCTCACCCGAGCCGCTCGCCGGCCGTCGGCCGGTAGCCGTTCACGAAGTCCCTCGAGCGCATCCGCCCGCGGCCCGCCGGCGCCAGCTCGAGCGGACGGAACCCGGCTCCACCGGTCGCGACGACGAACCCGTCCGCGTCGGTCTCCACGACCGCTCCCGGCTCGCCGGACGCCGCGACGACGACCTCGGCCCTGAACACCTTCAGGCCTTGGCCCCGGAACGTCGTGGTCGCTCCCGGCGCCGGCGAGAACGCGCGGCAGCGGTTCACCAGATCGCGCGCGTCGTTCGACCAGTCGAGGTTGCGATCCCCCGGCCCGAGCCGCGGCGCCATGGTCGCGAGCGAGTGGTCCTGCGGGGTGGGGTTCGCCGCTCCGGACGCGAGCAGGTCGATCGACTCGACGAGCACCGACGCGCCGAGCGAAGCAAGGCGCTCCCCGAGCGAACCGGCGTCGTCGCCGGGATCGACGGGTTCGGGACGCTGCAGGAGGACCGGGCCGCTGTCCATGCCCTCGTCCATCACGATCGTCGAAACGCCGGTTCCCTCCAGGCCGAGGAGGAGCGCGGCCTGGACCGGGCTCGCCCCGCGCAAGCCGGGGAGCAACGAGAAGTGCAGGTTCACCGGCGCGACCTTCGGCAGATCCAGGACCTCCTTCGGAAGCAGCTCTCCGTAGGCGACGACCGCCAGGACGTCGGGTTCGGTGGACGAGAGCAGGGACCTGGCGGGGTCGGATCGGACGGTTTCCACCTCGAGGAGCGGGAGCTCGAGCTCGCGGGCGGCATCGGCGACCGGCGTCGGCCGAAGCCGGTTCCCTCGGCCGGCGGGCTTCGGCACCGCGGTAACCACCACGATCACGTCGTGCGGCGAGCTCGCGAGCGCGCGCAGCGACGGCACGGACCATCGATCGTTGCCGAGGAAGGTGACGCGGAGGGCCACGGCCACCGAGGATACGAGGCCGCGCGGGACGGCCCGGCGGTCAGCCTTCCGAGCGATCCACCTCGAGCTCGCGAAGCTGTCGCATCACGTCGCGCCGGCCCACCTCGTCCAGCCGGTCGAGGTAGAGCTTCCCGTTCAGGTGGTCGGTCTCGTGCTGGAAGATCCGGGCGAGCAGCCCCTCCGCCCTGATGTCCAGCGGTTGCGCATCGAGGTCCACTCCCCGGAGGCGAACCCTGAGCGCTCGGCTCGTCGGATGGTAGGGGCCGGGGACGGACAGGCATCCCTCGTCGATCGTCTCCTCGTCCTCGAGCTCCGACAGTTCGGGATTGGCGACGAACCCTGCGTGACCGTCGAGGTCGTCGTACACGAAACAGGCCAACCGCACCCCGACCTGGTTGCCGGCCAGACCGACCCCGGGCGCGGCATGCATCGTCTCGACCATGTCGTCCGCCAGCCTGCGGAGCGTGTCGTCGAACGTCTCCACCCGGGCGGCGCGCTCGCGCAGCACGGGATCCCCGAGCGTTCGGATCGGCAGCACCGTCACCGTCGTCCTCCTACAGATGCGGTTCGGCCTCGACGCGCGTCACGACACCGCGTTCGGCGAGCCGCCGCACCTCGCGACCGAACACCGGAAGGTCGGCCGGGTCGAGCGCGAGCAAGCATACCGTCGCCTCATCCGCGGCCGTGCTCAGCATCGTGCGATGCGGCACGGTCGCGAGCTCCGACTCGAGCTCGTGGGTCCCGACGATGCGGAAGACCGGGGCCCCGGCGGGGAATCCCGCCTCGGCACGTCGCGACGCCTCGGACCGGTGGAACCGGTCTGGTCGCGCCATCACGAGCGCCTGGATCGCGGCGTCGTTCGGCGTCGTCGTCTGCACGATCACCCGTCCGTCCGGACGCGCCCACGCGGCCGCTTCGAACCAGGCGTTCACGGCGCGCTCCCGAGCCGAGAGTCCGGGGCGCCGCAGCGAGGCGTCCGCGCTCAGGATCCCGACGACGTCGAGTCCGGGCGCCTCGACGTCCTTCAGGATCTCCAGTCCCCCGACCACGACCTCGCTCGAGGGGACCGGCGCCGTCGAACCGGACCGGACGGGCCTCGACGTCAGGCCGCGGACCCACTCCTGCACGCGCTCCGCCCCGCCGCGCGCGATGCCGAAGTCCGACGCGCCGCACGACGCACAGCGTCCGGGCGCCTCGCACACCGTGCAGCGGGGTTCGCCCCCCTGGATGCGGATCGCGCCGCGGCAGGAGGCGCAGACGGCGGCGTTCCCACACGAACGACAGACGCGAGCGAGCCCGTAGCCGGGAACGGGTTCGTACAGGAACGCGCCTCGGGCGTGGGCGAGCGCGCGGACCAGCCGCGGCGAACGACCTTCCGGGCCCGGCTTCACGACCTCGACCGGCGCCCACGGTCGGCCGGGCGGCTCGACGTCGGTCCGCGGGAACGTCGTGGACTCGAGCGACGGGCAGAACGCGCTGAGGACACAGACCCCCCCATCGACCCTCGCTCGTTCCCGGGCGACGTCCCGGGCGTGGTACGAGGGCGAGCGCTCCTCGCGGTGCAGCGCGTGTCCCTCACGATGGACGTAGACGACGCCGACGTTCGAGATCGGCGCGAACACGGCCGGCCGGGTGCCGACCACGACGCGGTACCTGCCGTCCGCGATGTCGAGCCACGTCCGGTAGCGCTCGCGCTTGTCGCCGCCGAGGAACAGCGCCACGTCGTCGCCGAACGCATCGCGGATCGCGGCCGCCGTCGCGGGGAGCGGCTCGGCCTCGGGAACCAGCACGATCGCCCCACGCCCCCCGCCGAGTGCCGACCGCACGCACTCGACGGCGATCGCGGCCTCCTCGGCCGGCGCGGGCCGCACCACGAAACAGCCGTCGCCGTGATCGGCCGCGGCGAGCAGCGCCGGACCGTTCCGGTATGCGGGCAGCGCCGTCCTCCCCGTGGCCACGTCCGGGAACGGTCGAGGCGACCGTTCCAGACCCCTCGCTTCCTCGGAGGCGACGCGCGGCGGGATCGAGCGCCCGATCACCGCCGCGAGCGGCGCGACGTAGCGCTCGCTCATCCACCGGAAGAGCTCGAGCATCCGCCCGTCGAAGAACCGCACGGGCGATACGAGCTTCGTGACGCTCGCCATCCGAGTCGGCACGTCGTCGGTGGACCCGAGCACCCATCCGCGGATGCGCCGGCCGTGGAACGGGATCTGCACGAGGGACCCCACGCCGGCCCCGAGATCCTCGCTCAGCTCGTACGTGAACGGACGGTCGAGCGGAAGGACCGGCCGGTCGATGCACACGGAGACCGGACCGGACACGGGCGGGGCCTCGGCCCGGCCGATCGGCCGGCGTGATGGAACCTCGGGGTCGGGCACCGGAGCGGAGGAGACCGGCTCGCCGCCCGAGGTCGGGTCAGTCGAAGGTGCGGCGGAGCTCATCCGCGCGGTCGGTCGCCTCCCAAGGGAACTCCTTGCGACCGAAGTGGCCGTACGCCGCGGTGTCTTCGTAGATCGGCCGGCGCAGGTCGAGACCGCGGATGATCGCCGCCGGGCGGAAGTCGAAGGC
>DATFEU010000017.1:0-4062 GCA_035250725.1 Actinomycetota bacterium | reverse complement strand
GCGCGATCGTTGGCGCCGAGCTTCTCGAAGATGCGCTCGAGATGCGTCTTCACGGTGTGCGGAGAGATGCCGAGGTCGTGCGCGACCTCCTTGGTGGTCGCGCCGTACGCGACCTTCTGGAGGATCTCCTTCTCGCGCTTGGACAGCGGCGGCGCGTCCATGCGCTTCTCCGCGATCTGAACCTCTTCGATGAACGCCCGGGTGAGCTGCGGATGGATGACCGCCTTGCCCTCGAGCGCCAGGCGAGCGGCGTTCACCAGCTCGTCCGCCGACGCGTCCTTCAACAGGTAACCGGACACGCCGGCCTGGATCGCGTCGGAGATCGAAGCGCGGGACTCGTCGACCGTGAACAGGATCACACGGGTTGCGGGGGAGGCCTCTCGGATCGCCTTGGTCGCCTCGATCCCGTTCATGCCCGGCATGCGGACGTCCATGAACACGATGTCGGGCGTGAGCTCGCCCACCTTCACGACGGCGTCCTCACCGCTGTCGGATTCGCCCACGACGACCACGTCGTTGGCGAGATCGAGCGCGGCGTGCAGACCCTCCCGCGTCACGGGATGGTCGTCGACGATCAAGATCCGGATCGGGCCCATCGTCTCCACGGTCATCGGCATCGGGGTCGTCCGTTCGAGCGTCCCTTAGGATAGATGGTGTTCCAGCCCGAAGGAACGAATGCCATGAACGAGTCCACGACCGAACATCTCGAGCCGGCAGGCACGAACGAGCCCCCGGCCGACGATGCCGGGACCCCCGAGCGCTCGAAGGGGGACGCAACCCCGACGGACGAGCAGGTCAGGGACGCCCTGCGGCACGTGGTCGACCCCGAGCTCGGCATCAACATCGTCGACCTCGGCCTCGTGTACGACGTGGACATCTCCGACCAAGGGGTCGTGCACATCGAGTACACGCTCACGACCATGGGGTGCCCGATCGGACCGCTGATCGAGCAGCAGATGCAGTCGTTCCTCGACCAGGTCCCGGGCGTCTCGTCCGTCGACGCCGAGATGGTCCTGCGGCCGCCGTGGACGCCCGAGATGATGTCCGAGGAGGCCAAGGCCGCCCTCGGGTACTTCTAGCCCGCCTGCATCTCCCTCCGTTGACAGCTTCGGGAGCCCGTGGTTCAGTTGCACCTGCAATTCCGACCTCCCGGATAGGAGTTCCGTGATCGGGACCAGAGCCGCAGGCGTCGTCGGGGCCATGATCCCGTCGCGGTTGTGCTGTCCGGATCCCTCCGGCGCCTGGCGACCGTTCTAGCCGCCCGGCTCGCACCGAACGTCATACCTGTTCGGTGCTCGAAGGCACAGTTCCCATCGCCGGTGACCACGCCCCATCGCACGATCGAGTGGGACGACTCCGTCCCGGAAGGAGGATCCGCATGAGCGAGTATGCGAAGCCCGACGTGCTCGTCGAGACCGAGTGGCTCGAGGAGCGGCTCGACGCCCCGGAGATCCGGGTGATCGAGGTCGACGAGGACACGGAGGCCTACGACAAGGGCCATCTCAAGGGCGCCGTCCGCTGGGATTGGACGGCGGATCTCCACACGCAGGTCGGCCGCGACTACATCGGACAGGACGAGCTGTCCGACCTGTTGTCTCGATCCGGCGTCGGCCCGGACACGACGGTGGTCCTCTACGCAGGCAACAACAACTGGTTCGCGACGTACGCGTACTGGGTGCTCAAGCTCCGTGGGTTCGACAAGGTGAAGCTCCTGAACGGTGGGCGGACGAAGTGGGAGCGTGAGAGTCGCGAGCTCACGCAGGAGGTCCCGTCGTACGCCCCGACCGGGTTCCGGATCGAGGGAGCAGAGCGGCCCGAGATCCGGGCGCTCCGGGACGAGGTGCTCGCGAAGGTCGGCGGAGGCACCGGGTTCATCGATGTCCGCTCGCCCGAGGAGTACCGAGGGGAGAAGATCGCGCCCGATCACCTGCCGCAGGAGCAGGCCCAGGTCCCCGGTCACATCTCCGGCGCCGCCAACATCCCCTGGGCCAAGGCGGCCAACGAGGATGGCACGTTCAAGAGCGCCGATGAGCTGCGGGCGCTGTACGAGGGCGAGGGGATCGCCGCCGACGGTGAGGTGATCGCGTACTGCCGGGTCGGCGAGCGGTCATCCCACACGTGGTTCGCGCTCAGCCAGCTGCTCGGCAACCCCAACGCGAAGAACTACGACGGCTCGTGGACCGAGTACGGGTCGCTCGTCGGCGTGCCGGTCGAGAAGGGCTGATCACCCGCTTCCGCCTAAGGGGCTCCGGGCGGCGAATCCGCCCGGATCCTCCACGTCCCGCCTCTGGTACTTCAGAACCCGA
Organism: Actinomycetota bacterium; assembly: GCA_035250725.1. GTDB lineage: Bacteria > Actinomycetota > UBA4738 > UBA4738 > HRBIN12 > DASSJM01. The sequence continues at coordinate 1,756 of DATFEU010000017.1, read as the reverse complement.
CTGCATCGGGTACTAGGGTTCAAGGTCATGGATGCTGTACGCCGCTACGAGTGGCTCCCTCCCGACGTCGAGCTGATGACGGACGTCTCGGAAGCGGATTGGGTCGTCAGCCGGCTGCGACCGTGGGACGAGGGGGAAGTCCGGGTCGGGTCGTTCATGCCGGCAGTGTTCGATGCGTACGTCCGGATCGACCAGGGCGACGGTGAACCAGAGCACGGGTGGAGCATGCGGCCCGAGATGCTCGAGGACCTCGCATCGTTGCTATCGGGCCCGGATGCGGTCAGCGAACCGTGTTGGTTCTGTTTGTGGGAAGGCTGGGGAACGTGGTCGGGAGGGGGAACCCTCTACCGGGTCGCCGGACCGGGGATGTCGAGGAAGCAAGGCAAGGCGTTGCAGGAGGCGATCCGCCTGGAACAGCGGGACAGGGAGGAGCGAGAGGCCGAGATGCGGACGATCCCTCGGGTCCGAGGCCAGCACCGGAGCTACTTCCTCGTGCGGGGTCCGCTCTCCGCCGCGGTGCAGCTGTGGGAGGCGGCAGGTCACGAACCCCCGAACCTGTGGTGGCCGGACGATCGCTCCTGGCTCGTCTCCACCGAGATCTACGCGAAACTGACGTACCTCGGCGGACCGAAGGAGTTGGTCGGCGCCGTGCTCGACTCGCAGGCGTTGCTCGCGGTGGAGGTCTCGATCGACGATCCCCTCTCTCTTCCGTCGTCGCCTCCCGAGCGGCTCTGACCGGGCGGCGGGCCTATTCCGACCCCAGAGATAGACTTTGAGGTGCGCCGCTCGGTATCCTTGAGGGCGACGCATGCTCACGAAGGAAGGATCTGATCGCGTGGCCGTCAGCCAGGAAGAACACCTCCAGGAACTGTCCAAGGGCTACCGCTTCGACTGGAAGGACCCGTCGCATTCGGTCTTCGAGCCGAAGAAGGGCCTGAGCGCGCAGGTGGTCGAGGAGATCTCGGCCCTGAAGAGCGAGCCCGACTGGATGCGGAAGTTCCGGCTGAAGTCGTTGAAGCACTTCGAGCATCGGCCGATGCCGTGGTGGGGCGCCGACCTGTCGGGGATCGACTTCGACGAGATTTACTACTTCATCCGTTCGACGGAGAAGCAGGCCCAGGACTGGGAGGACCTCCCGGCGGACATCAAGGGGACCTGGGACAAGCTCGGCATCCCCGAGGCGGAGAAGAAGTTCCTCGGTGGCGTGTCCGCGCAGTACGAGAGCGAGGTCGTGTACCACAAGATCAAGAAGGAGCTCGACGACATCGGGGTCCTGTTCACCGACATGGACTCGGCGCTCCGCGATCACCCAGACCTCGTGAAGGAGTACTTCGGCACGATCATCCCGCCGAACGACAACAAGTTCGCCTCGTTGAACTCGGCGGTGTGGTCGGGTGGCTCGTTCATCTACGTGCCGCCGGGCGTGCACGTCGACATCCCGCTCCAGGCGTACTTCCGGATCAACGCGGAGGCGATGGGGCAGTTCGAGCGAACGCTGATCATCGCGGACGAGGGCTCCTACGTGCACTACGTCGAGGGCTGCTCGGCGCCGATCTACACGAATGACTCGCTGCACTCGGCGGTGGTCGAGATCATCGTGAAGAAGGGCGCGCGGGTCCGGTACACGACGATCCAGAACTGGTCGACGAACGTCTACAACCTCGTGACCAAGCGCGCGGCGGCGTACGAGGACTCGGTGATGGAGTGGATCGACGGCAACATCGGCTCGAAGGTCACGATGAAGTACCCGTCGATC
>DATFEU010000014.1:0-3484 GCA_035250725.1 Actinomycetota bacterium | reverse complement strand
GTGTTCCTCGCCGAGTTCTGGAACTCGATCGAGGCCATGTGGGAACAGCCCGACTACCACCGGTTCCTCGAACGGCTCGGGTCCTTCTCCCGCGTGATCTGCATCGATCAGCGCGGAACGGGCTCGTCCGATCCGGTCTCCTTGTCCGAGCTCCCGACGCTCGAGGTCTGGGTGGACGACGTGATCACGGCGATGGAGGCGGCCGGTTCGGAGAAGACCTCCGTCCTCGGCGTCGGCGGCGGCGGAGGCGTGGGGATCCTGCTCGCCGCGACGTTCCCGGAGCGGGTGAACGCCCTCGCGCTCGTCAACACCACGGCCCGCTACACCTCGGCACCGGACTATCCGTGGGGAACGTCGCCGGAGTTCGAGGCCCGTCTCGAGAAGGAGCTCGAGTTCGGCTGGGGACGGGGCGTCCTGCTCGAGACGGTCGGGCCGAACGTCGCGGGCGACCCGGCGTTCCGGCGGTGGTGGGCCCGGTACCAACGACTGGGATCGAGCCCGGGGACGGTCCTCGCGATGCGCCACATGCTGCAGCAGCTCGACGTTCGGCACGTGCTTCCCTCGATCCGCGTCCCGACCCTGGTGATCTCCCGCACGGACAACCGCCTGGTCGAGGCGGTGCACGGGCGGTACCTCGGCGAGCACATCCCGGGCGCGCGCTTCCTCGAGGTGGAGGGGGACGACTACTTCCCCTTCATCGGGAACGCCGATCTCATCCTCGACGAGGTCGAGGAGTTCCTGACGGGGTCACGACGGAGCGGCGAGCAGGATCGGATGCTCGCGACGATCCTCGTGACCGACATCGTGGACTCGACGGCAAGGGCTTCGGCGATGGGCGACCGGGTCTGGCGAGAGGTCCTCGAACGTCACCACGAGCTCGTTCGCCGTGAGCTCGAGCGGTTCCGTGGCACCGAGATCGACACCGCGGGAGACGGGTTCCTCGCCACGTTCGACGGACCCGCGCGCGCGATCCGGTGCGCCGTCGCCGTGCGGGATGGGGTGCGATCGCTGGGCCTCGAGATCCGCGCAGGGCTCCATACGGGCGAGGTCGAGCTCGTGTCGGATGGCGTCCGCGGCATCGCGGTCCACACGGGCGCTCGCGTCGCGGGCGAGGCGGGGCCCGGCGAGATCCTGGTCTCGAGCACCGTCAAGGACCTCGTGGCGGGGGCGGGGATCGCGTTCGAGGATCGTGGCGCGCATGCGTTGAAGGGCGTCCCCGAGGCCTGGCGGCTCTTCCAGGTGACGGACGGATGAAGGTCGCGGCGCTCGCCGGCGGCATCGGGGCGGGGAAGTTCCTGCGCGGGCTCGTCCGCGCCGTCCCGCCAGGAGACGTGACCGTGATCGTCAACACCGGCGACGACGTCACGATGCACGGCCTGCACGTCTCGCCGGACCTCGACTCGGTCACGTACTGGCTCGGCGACGTCTTCGATCGCGAACGCGGGTGGGGACGGCGCGACGAGACGTTCCGCGCGACCGAGGAGCTTCGGGCGTTCGACCCGGACATGGCGTGGTTCAACCTCGGCGACCTCGACCTCGCGACCCACCTGTTCCGCTCGAACCTGCTCGCCGCGGGCGCGTCGCTGTCGGAGGCGACCGAGCGCGTCGCCGCGCGGTTCGGGGTCGGCGTCCGCCTGCTGCCGATGAGCGACGATCCGGTCGAGACGCGCATCACCGTCGTCGCCGACGGCGAGGAGCTCGACCTCCACTTCCAGGAGTACTGGGTCCGCCGCGGAGCGCGCGACGAGGTGAGAACGATCCGGTACGAGGGCGCCGACGCCGCCCATCCGGGACCGAGCGTCGTGGATGCCATCGCAACGGCCGAGACCGTCGTGGTGTGTCCCTCGAACCCCGTCGCCTCGATCGGGCCGATCCTTTCCGTGCCGGGCGTTCGGTCCGCGCTCGCCTCGCGTCGCGAGGACGCGGTGGGCATCAGCGGGATCGTCGGAGGCGCGCCGCTCTCGGGGATGGCCGACCGGCTCATGCCCGTCGCGGGCGTCGAGGTGACGGCCGCCGGGGCGGCAGCGTGCTACGACGGCCTGCTCGGGGCCTGGGTGATCGACGATGCGGACGCCGCCCTCGCCGCGCGGATCGAGGCGGCCGGTGTCCGGTGCGGGGTGACCGACACGATCATGGTCGACGACCCGACGGCGGAGGCGCTCGCGCGCTTCGCCCTGGCCCTCGTCGCACCGGGAGCACGGTGAGCGTCGAGGTCCATCCGATCCGGGGCCTCCCCGAGATCGGGCGGTCGGACGACCTGACGGAGCTGCTCGCACCCCCGCTCGCCGAGCTCGGGGCTCGGGACGGCGACGTCGTCGCGGTCACCCAGAAGGTGGTCTCGAAGGCCGAGGGCCGGGTCGTTCCCGAGGACGAGGGCCGGAACCGCTGGGTCGAACGCGAGACGCGGCGCGTCGTCGCCCGGCGCGACGACCTCGTGATCTCGGAGACACGGCACGGGTTCGTGTGCGCCAACGCCGGCGTGGACGCATCCAACGTGCAGCAGGGCTTCCTCACGCTCCTGCCCGAGGATCCTGACGGCTCGGCCGAACGGCTCCGCGCCGGGCTGGCTCGGCGGCTCGGCGCAGAGGTCGCGGTGGTCGTCACGGACACGTTCGGGCGGCCCTGGCGCCGCGGCCTCGTGAACGTCGCGATCGGGTGCGCGGGGCTGCCGTCGCTCGTGGACCTGCGGGGAACCTCGGACCACCACGGCCGGGAGCTGGAGGCGACGGTGGTCGCGCTCGCGGACGAGGTCGCCGCGGCGAGCGGACTGGTGATGGGCAAGGCGGAGCGCGTCCCCGCGGCGCTCGTCCGCGGCGTCGGCGCCCGGGGCGAGCCCACGCCCGCCTCCGAGATCGTGCGGCCGCCGGAGGAGGACCTGTTCCGGACGTCGCCGCTCCTGTCGATCTCGGACCTGCGAGCGATCCGGTCGTTCGGGCCGGGCGAGGTCTCCCGCCGGGTGGTCGAGGAGGCCGTTCGCGCGGCCTGCGCCGCGCCGGCGCCCCATGGCGCTCGCCCCTGGTCGTTCACGTCGATCTGGTCCGCCGCCGCGAAGCGCCTGCTCGTAGGTGCGATGTCCGCGGCGTGGCGCGGGGATCTCCTGCGCGACGGCGCCGCCGTGCCGACGATCGAGCAGCGCCTGTCGCGGGAGGACGCGCTCCTCGGCGCGGCACCGGTCCTGATCGTGCCGTGGCTGAGCTTCGAGGCCGAGCGGCCCCATCCCGACGACGATCGGCGGCACGCGGAGCGAGAGCGGTTCGTGCTGTCGGCGGGTGCCGCGATCCAGAACCTCCGGCTCGCCCTGCAGGCGCAGGGCGTGGCCTCCTGTTGGGTGGCGTCCTCGCTGTTCTGTCAGGACGCGACGCGGGGTGCCCTCGGTATGGGCGAGACGTGGTGCGCGATGGGAACCGTGGCGGCCGGCCCGATGACGGCGGGGGACGCGGCTCCGCCGCGGCCCCCGGTCGGCCTCTCGGACCACCTGAGGGTC
>DATFEU010000010.1:0-4221 GCA_035250725.1 Actinomycetota bacterium | reverse complement strand
CGGCGAGGAGCGGCGCGCAGGGTGGCTCGATGAGCGCTTCTCGGATGCAGAAGGGCGCCTCCATCACGTACACCCACTCGGGACAGCGCTATCTGTTCGGCACGACCTTCGACCCGCCCGGATACGCGATCTGGGATCGGGAGCGTCTCGGCAATCCCGTCGAGCGGTTCCCCTATTCGGAGCACGGGAAGACCGAGGGGCTGGCTCGTTACCGAGCCATCGAGCCCAAGTACGAGGAGCTCCCACCCGGCGGCTAACGAGCTTCGCTGGACTGCTAATCCTTCTTGCGGTGGTACAGCCCGTACTTTGAGAGAACCCCGAGCAACTGCGGGGAGGTCACGTCGAACAGGTTGAACACTGCGACCCTCCCATCGACCAACTCCACCGCCAAGCTGGCGTTCGCCTTGCTGGCGGCCAAGCCGAGGACACCAAACGCAAGGACATGACCTGGGCTCCCCATGCGCTGCGTGTCCGTCTCGACGATATACCCGCCGATCGCGCTGTCAGATCGGAGCTGCCCGGTGTTCGGTTCGTCCTGGCCACACGAGCTCCAACTTCAAGCCCGTTATGGCCGGGTCATTCCTTGCCCTCACGACAAACACCGACAGACAGGTACTGCGATCCCCATCATAGCCCAGGTCACTCCAGCCGGTCACCGGGGTTCAGACGACGAGCGGCAGCGACGGCCCTCGCGGTCGCAGCCGATGCTCCGTACCTCGACACCATCGCCCGCGAGTTCCATCCAGCGAGCATCATCAGGTCCGTCTCCTCGCCTCCGGCCAACAGCCAGTTATGCGCCCATGTGTGTCGGAACGCATGGAGGCCGACCGGCTGCTCGCCGATCTCGCGGCATCGTCGGGAGACCAACTGCGTCAGTCCACTCGGCGAGAGCGGACCGAAGGCTCCGACCCACAGGTTCGGCAGGTGCGCGTACCGATGCGCCCGTCTGGCCAGCAGGTACCGGTCGAGGTCACGAGCGCCCTGCGCCCCCAACGCCGCCAGCCTCGCCTTCCCGCCCTTGCCTCGCCGAACGGCAAGCACACCAGCATCCAGGTCCACGTCCTCGACCAACAAGCCGACCATCTCGGACTTGCGGAGCCCTGTGTCGATGAGCACCCGCAAGACGGCGTGATCGCGACGCTGCTCGAACGTCTTCCCCGCCGTCACACGGAGCAGCCGCTGCAGCGTCTCGTCGGGGATGATCGGCGGCTGCTGCTCGACGACCTTCGGCGGCCTCATCCTCGACATCGGGCTCGACTGGACTAGGCCTTCATCCTCAGCCCACCGGAAGAACTGCAGCAGCGAGCCATGCCTCACCCTGGCCGTCGAGGGCTTGTTCCCCCGCGCCAACACGTCCTCCAAGTACGACTCGATGTGCTCCCTCGCGATGCTCGACGCCGCCGTCGGCATCCCGCGCTCCACCAGGAACTCAGCGAACTGATCGAGGCTCTTGAGGTAGATGTCGACGGTCCGCGGCGACCGGTTCGCCGCCACCAGGTGCCGCCTGAAGCTGCCTCGGAGCTCCCGGATATCGTCGAAGGCGTCCACCTGCGTGCCTGCAACGACCTGCTGTCTTGTTGCCATCTGCTCTCCTTCCCGAGCCGGTGGTCGGATTCGAACCGACGACCTGAGCTTTACAAGAGCCCTGCTCTACCCCTGAGCTACACCGGCGTTACCGGTCATTGTTGATAGCGGCTGTGTCACCGCAGCACTAGCCGCACCTGGCCGGGAACCTGCTCGTTGAAGTGCCATTATGCCTCCACCGGCACGGCCCTGAACAGCTCGATTGTTACAAGACAGCTGCTCTGCCCCTGAGCTACGCCGGCTTGGGCCGAGGGTAGCAGCGTCGTCGTTGCGGGGCGCTTAGGACCGGCGTGATGCTCGCGCGGGGAGCACGAACCCGTACAGCGCCGCGGCGAGCGAGGCCGAGGCGTTCAGCGACCCGACCCGGCCGCGCATCGGCAACCGGACGAGCAGGTCGCACGTCTCCCGGGTGAGCCGCGCCGGGCCCCGTTCCTCCGAGCCCACGACGAGCGCGAGGCGGCCGTCGGGGCAGTCCTCGTCGAAGATCGTCCGCTCCGCCTCCTCGTCGAGCCCGATCACGGTGAACCCCAGGTCCTTCAGCCGCTCGAGCGCGCGGGGGATGTTGGCGACCCTCGCGTGCGGCAGATGCAGCAGGGCGCCGGCGGACGCGCGAACAGCGCTCGCCGAGACGTCGGCGGCGCGGCGCGTCCTCGTCACCAGCAGTTCGGCCCCGCCGGCCTCGGCCGACCGGGCCGCCGCCCCGAGGTTCTGGGGATCGGTGATGCCGTCCAGGACGACGACGATCGCGTCTCGCGTGTACGAACGGTTCGAGAGCTCCCGCTCGCCGATCGGTTGCACGTGAGCGGCCTCCGCGACCACGCCCTGGTGATCCGAGGCGAGCCGGTCGAGTTCCGCGCGGTCGACCTCCTGAACGTCGACGGCGGCGTCGTCGCATGCGTCGAGCAGCTCGCGCAATCCTGACGTGGTACGCGAGCCCTTCGCGACCAGCACCCGACGCGCCCGGCCGGCCCGAACCGCTTCCAGCGCGGCGCGTCGCCCGGTGATGACGCCGGCGCGAACCGCCCGGTTCGGACCCGGCGCGTCCAGCGTCACGGCCCCGACACGACCACGAGCGCGATGCAGCCGACGCCGTCGCCCGACAGTCCGAGCCCCTCCGGTCGCGTCGCCTTGACAGAAACGCGCTCGCTCGCCACGCCGAGGACCCCCGCGAGGCCCATACGGATCGCGTCTCGGGCCGGCGCGATGCTGGGCCGTTCCGCGATCACCGTGAGGTCGATCGAGGCGGCCGAGTACCCTGCCTCCCGCACCTTGTCGAGCGCTCGCGCCAAGAGGTCGGGCCCCGCGATCCCGGCGAGGCCGGGATCGGTGTCGGGGAAGTGCTCGCCGAGGTCGCCGAGACCGGCCGCGCCGAGCAACCCGTCCGCGATCGCGTGACAGACGACGTCCCCGTCCGAATGTCCGGCGAGCCCCGACTCGCCCTCGAACAGCACGCCTCCGAGTCGCAGGGGTCGGCCGTCCTCGAACCGGTGGACGTCGAACCCGAGGCCGATGCGCGACCCGCTCACCATCCGAGCGCCTCGGCCAGCCGGAGATCCTCCGTCGTCGTGATCTTGAGGTTCAGCCCCTCACCCTCGATCGCGCGGATCCGATATCCGGATCGCTCGAGGAGCGCGGCATCGTCCGTCTCCTCGACCCCGTCCCGCTCCGCGGCCGCGTGCGCCTCCATCAGCGCGCTCGGGACGAACGCCTGTGGCGTCTGCGCGAGCGCGAGCATGCTCCGGGGCTCCGTTCCCTTGACGACCTGGCCCTCGATGCGCTTGACGGTGTCGACGACGCGAACCACCGGGATCGCTGCGTCCCAGCCGTCGAGAGCGTCGATCACGCGGGCGAACAGGCCGGGTGAGGCGAACGCCCGCGCCGCGTCGTGACAGACGATGATCCCGACGTCGTCGCCGACCGCTCGCAGGCCGGCTCGCACGGACGCCTGACGCGATGCGCCGCCGCTGACGACGGTCGCCGCGCCGAGCGGCCGCACCAGGTGCTCGACCCGATCCTCGAATCCCTGCGGGGCGACGACCACGACGCGCGCGACGGCGGCGCACGCGGTCACGCGTTCGACCGCTCGCGCCACGATCGGGGTACCGCCGACGGGGACGAGTCCTTTCGGGAGGGAGGCGTCGAGCCGTTCGCCCCGGCCTCCGGCGAGCACGATCGCGACCGCGCCGTTCACGGGCGCGAGGTTACCGGAGGTTCGCGAACACCATCCGGCCGGTCGCGGTCTTGATCACGTTGCGGATCACGATCGGGGCCTCCGAGCCGATCCGCTCGTGTGCGGCCTCGACCACCACCATCGTCCCGTCGTCGAGGTACCCGACGGCCTGGCCCACCTCTCGCCCGTCCTTGACGAGTCGGACCTCGAGCTCGTCACCGATCACGACCGGCAACCGGAACGCCGCCGCGAGGTCGTTCAGGCTCGGAACGGCCACGCCCACCGCCTGTGCCACCTTCGACAGGTTCAGGTCGGTCGTGACCAGGGACGCCCCCGCGTCCCTCGCCAGGCGGACGAGCGTCGCGTCGACGTCGGTGATGCCGTCCTCCTCGACGAGATGCACCTCGACCGACGGCGCTCGCTTCAGTTCACCGACGGTGTCGAGACCCCGCCGGCCGAGGCCGCGG
>DATFEU010000337.1:0-4136 GCA_035250725.1 Actinomycetota bacterium | reverse complement strand
ATCGCTCGGCCGCCGGCCGGGTGTCGAAGCTCGGGCTGCGCCCCGCGCGCGTCAGGCGGCGATCGCCTGGACGCTCACGACCTCGTCGGTCCCGTCGACCTCGGTCTCGCCGATCTGCTCCCCCGTCCGGGCGTCGAGCACCGACACGCGGTCGCCGATCGCCGCGTAGAGACGGCTGCCGTCCCCGGACAGGCCGAGACCGGTCACCGCCCCGTCGAGACGCCACCGGTCCGCCACCTCGAACGTGTCCACGCCGATCGCGGCGACGATCGAGCCGTCCTCGCCGGCCGTGGCCACGAACAGGGTGTCGCCGTCGGCGCTCATCGCGGCCGTGGTGCGTTCGATGCGGCCGAGGACCTCGAGGTCCACGCTCGCGGTGCGAACCGAGAGCGACCCGGTGTCCATGAGGGCCACGGTCCCGCGGCCTCCGTCGACCACGTAGAGGCGGTCACCGTCCGGCGAGGCCGCCATCGCCTGGGCCGAGGAAGGGCGATCCCACATGCTCTGCGGCAACCCGACGCAGTGCGCCCAGTCCTCTCCGAGGCTGAGGACGTGCACGAACGAGACGACCGCGTCGCCCGACGCGGGCGCACCGTGCGGCACGTACCCGGGCCGGGCGCTCGAGTACAGCGTGTAGAGCTGGTCGCCGACCGGCGAGATCGCCTGCTGCAGCCGGATCCCCGGCATCCGCTCGGGCGCGCCCTTGTACGGGCCGAAGACCGGACGCACGCGACCGCGATCCAGGTCGAGCGCCGTGACGCGGTACACCCGCGGCGTCTCGGCCGGGAGGTGCTGGATCAAGAAGAGCTGCCCGTCGTCAGAGGAGAACGCCTCGGGCTCGAAGTTCCCGGGCAGATCGAACGTCATCGGCTCGCGCACGCCGGTCGGATCCGCAACCACGATCGTGGTGCGTGATTTCGGGATCGGGACCCGCGGATCCCAACCGGGCGGGAGCGGTTCCGTGAGGGCGACGGCCTTGCCGCTCTCGGAGAGGACTCGTGCCTCGAGCTCACCGGGCGGTCCATCGGTCGCGACCACCTCGCCCGTCGCCGCGTCGAGGGTCCTCAAGGTCGTCGATCCACCGTCGCCGAGGGCCGACAGCACCCACTCCCCGCCCAGGCTGGCCACCGAACCCGACCGATCGAACAGGACCGAGCCCCGCGGGACGCTCACCACGAGGGGGCCGCCCTCGGTGCCGAGCAGCAAGGTCTCCGTCGGGATCGCGGGCCGGTCATCGCCGTCCGGCGAGGGTCCGACTCCCGTGCACGCCGCGCCGATCAGCGCGACCATCGATACCGCCACGATCACACGCACGCGCATCGCTCTGCCCTCCCGTGTAGGGCCAGAAGGTCTCGACACATCTACCGTCGCGCGCCCCGAAAGGTTCCCGGCGAGCGACGATCCGCGTTCGGAACTTGCGACCCCGTCCGCCGGTCTGGTCCACGGAGCGACGATCACGCGGGTCGTCACGATGCCGAACTCGAGGAGGGGCCATGCGATGGCTTCGAGGAACGGCGGCAGCGATCGCGGCCGGAGCGGCGCTGGCGACTCCCGGGGACGCGTTCGCCGACGGCGGCGCGTACATCGAACTCGACCGCACCCACTACCTCGTTGGCAGCACCGCGACCGGCGAGGCCTACGTCTCGGTCCCCGAGGGTCAGCAGCGTGTCTTCGAGGAAGGACCGTTCTACGTTTTCGTGTTGCCCGGCCGATCGTGGATCCAGGAGCGCCGGCCGATCCCGAACGGCGCGCTGCGCGTCGGGACGGTGACGATCGAGCACGATCGGGGATCGGAGTTCAAGGTCCGGATGTCGTTCACGGTTCCCGAGCTCCCCGGCGACTACTACAACGTTGGGATCTGCAACGACCCCTGCACGATCGCGGGGTTCCGGGAACCCCTCACGACCGAGATCTCGATCGTCGCGACCGTCCGCGAGGGGGAGCTCCTTACCGAGAATTCCAGTCTGTACTCGAAGACGTGGAACCTGCGGCGCCAGGTCCGCCGGTCGGAGCGCACGAACGAGGAGCTCGAGGATCGGCTCTCCTACGGCAACGATCAGTTGCTCGAGTACACCGGTCGGATCGAGGGGCTCGAGCGACGACTCACAGCACGCAACCACGTCGCGCCCGCGGCGTCCGAAGATCGGCCGCTCATCGATGCGTGGGCGTTCGTCACGATCCTCGGCGCCGCGATCGCCGCGGCGTTCGGCATCGGCCTGGCCATGGTCTTCAGTCGGCGACCGGCCCGCCCGCTCGAGGCCGAAACGCGCCTCGACGAGGAACTTGGGCTCCTGCTTCGTCCCGGATCGGACTCGCCTCGCGCCTCGGAGGCCGGCATCGTCCGCTAGTGTTCGCCGTGTGGACCGCCAGGCGATGTTCCTGCTCGCGCTCGGCCTGCTGATCGCGGCCGCGACCGTCGTCTCGGTCGCCGGATGGATCCTGTTCGTCCGCGATCGCCGGGCCGATCGCGCCGCGGACCACGACGTCGATGATGACGCGGGGACCGAGGGAGCCGAGGACGTCAGTCCGATGACGGATCGATGATCTTCAGTCGCTTGAAGTACGCGCGGTAGAACCCACGGTCCCTCGTCAGGAAGCGGTCCGCACGCATCCATGCGTGCGTGCCGATGAGGAAGTCGGGCAGGAGCCGGTCCCTGGTCCCGCCACCGTTCCGGTAGTCGCGCCACACCCGCCCCGCGGCCGCGGCGACCTCGGGATCGAGGGCGGCGAACCCGATGCCGAGACCCTCCATTGCGTCGAACGTGTCGTCCGGCCGCTCGTACAGCGCACCGACCTCCGCCCAGACGGCGTCACACGCCGTGACGGCCCCGAGCTCCAGCCCGTCTCCCAGCGCGCGGAGCGACGCGGGGCCGTGAGACGGGTCCGCGCCGAGAACGTCGAGGATCACGTTCGAGTCGATCGCGGTGATCACAGGTCGGCGGGACCCCCGCGCATCTCGTCGATGAGCTGATCGACGGGCGCCGGCAGCTTCAGCGAACCGTACAGCTCGGCGAGACGGTCCCGGTCCGGCCGCTTCCGGACCCTGATCTCCTCCCCGTGCAGGCGGAAGGCCAGCCGCTCACCGGTCCTGATCCCGAGCGCGTCGCGGATCGGTTTCGGCAGGGTGACCTGCCCCTTCTCTGACACGGTCGAGGCGTACTCCATACTCCGATGGTAGGACTCTTTACCATCCGAGTAAAGCGAACAGGAGCACCTTGCGTCGCGGAGGTTCCCCATGTCAGACTCCAACGCATGTTTGAACGGCCGTTCAACTTCCGAGTACCGGCCTCCTAGCGCCGCGCCCGCGAGCCGGGCCCGAGCGCCTCGAGACCCTCGCGACCGCGGGGGTCGTTCGTTTCCCCGCACGCACGGACGGGTACCCGGGAGGCACACCATGGAACTCACGTCCAACGACCGCATCCGCCTCGAGGCCGAGCCATTGAGGGCTTACTGGAGCACTGCCCCGCGCTGGGACGGGATCGAGCGCCCCTACTCGGCCGAAGACGTGATCCGGCTGCGCGGCTCGGTGCAGGTCGAGCACACGCTGGTCAAGCTCGGCGCCGAACGCCTGTGGTCGCTCCTCGCGAGCTCGGACTTCGTGCCGGCGCTGGGGGCGATGACCGGCGGGCAGGCCGTCGAGATGGTGAAGGCCGGGCTCCAGGCGATCTACGTCTCGGGCTGGCAGGTCGCGGCCGACGCGAACCTCGCCGGCGAGACCTACCCGGACCAGTCGCTCTACCCGGCGCCGAGCGTCCCCGCGCTCGTCCGGCGGATCAACAACGCGCTCCGGCGCGCGGACCAGATCGCCTGGTCCGAGGGCGTGAACGGGACCTACTGGATGGCCCCGATCGTGGCCGACGCCGAGGCCGGGTTCGGCGGGCCGTTGAACGCATTCGAGCTCGCGAGGTCGATGATCGAGGCGGGCGCCGCCGGCGTGCACTTCGAGGACCAGCTCGCGAGCGAGAAGAAGTGCGGGCACCTCGGCGGCAAGGTGCTCGTGCCGACATCGCAGTTCATCCGGACGCTGACCGCGGCCCGGCTGGCCGCCGACGTGTCGAACGTGCCGATGGTGCTGATCGCGCGGACCGACGCCGACGCGGCCACGCTGCTGCTCTCCGATGCCGACGAGCGCGACG
>DATFEU010000327.1:0-2666 GCA_035250725.1 Actinomycetota bacterium | reverse complement strand
CTCCGACGAAGGTCGTGTTCCCAAGGCTCTCCGAGTGCTCGCCGACTTCGACTGCCTCCGAGCGCGCTACTACGGCGAGAACAAGCAGCATGACTTCCACATCTCCTGACGATCGTCAGATGGGACTCCGGCCGTGTAGGGTCCCGGCTTCTGGGGGACAGACGCCCAGGAAAGCGGTACCGCCGGCGATACCAAGCCGCGAACGAGCCTCTACCAGCGGCTTCGTTCCGTGGGGCGGGCAGGATTCGAACCCGCGACACGAGGGTTAAAAGCCCCCTGCTCTGACCAGGCTGAGCTACCGCCCCTTCTCGAGGAGTCTACGGGGCGCCGGTTCGCTCCCGGCTGAGACGCCGCCGGTAGCGGTTCGTGATCGGGAGACGCCGATCGCGGCCGAAGGCCTTCGGCGTGATCTTGATCCCGGGCGCCGCCTGCCGGCGCTTGTACTCGGCGCCGTCGATCATCGAGATCACCCGCTCGACCAGGACGGGGTCGAGTCCGCGGCCGGCGATGATGTCCTCCGGCGACGCGTCGTCCTCCACGTAGGCCTCGATGATCGGGTCGAGGACCTCGTAGGGCGGCAGCGTGTCGGTGTCCTTCTGGTCGGGCCGGAGCTCGGCCGACGGCGGCTTGTCGAGCACGCGCTGGGGGATCGGCGGGGTGGGTTCCATCCCGTTCCGCCACCTCGCGAGCTCGTAGACGAGCGTCTTCGGGACGTCCTTGATGGGCGCGAAGCCGCCGGCCATGTCTCCGTACAGGGTCGCGTACCCGACGGCGTACTCGCTCTTGTTGCCGGTAGCCAGCACGAGCGACCCGAACCGGTTCGACAGCGCCATGAGGAGGTTCCCGCGGATGCGCGCCTGGAGGTTCTCCTCGGCCACGCCGCCGCCGGTGCCCCCGAACGGTCCCGGCAGGGTCTCGAGGTGGGCCGTGAAGATCGCGTCGATCTCGAGGACGTCGAGCCTGGCGCCGAGGGCGGACGCGACGCCTTGCGCGTCCTCGAGGCTCTCGGGCGCCGAGTAGCGGGAGGGCATCGCGACGTTCCGGACCGCGTCTGGCCCCAGGGCGTCCGCCGCGAGGACCGCCACGAAGGCCGAGTCGATCCCGCCCGACAGCCCGAGCACCACCTCCTCGAACCCGTTCTTGCGCGTGTAGTCGCGCAGGCCGAGCACGAGGGTCTGGTACACCTGCTCGACGTCCTCGGGCCAGGCTCGTCGGTCCGGGGCGCTCGATGCGTCGTCGCCGATCTCGACGACGAGCAGGTCCTCCTCGAACATCGCCGCGTGATGCGCGAGGGAGCCGTCCGGTCGCACGACGATGCTGCCGCCGTCGAACACGAGCTCGTCCTGGCCGCCGACGGCGTTCACGTACACGATCCACGAACCGGTCTCGAGCGCCCGGTCGCGACAGATCTCGACGCGTTCGCCGGACTTGCCGCGGTGGAACGGCGACCCGTTGATGTTCAAGATCACCGGCGTCTTCCGTCCCGCGTACTCGTCGAACGGCGGTCCCGGCATCCACGCGTCCTCGCACACCGAAAGCCCGAGCTCGGATCCCGCGAGGCGCACGGGGCAGGCCGCATCGCCGGGCACGAACGTTCGCCGTTCGTCGAACACGCCGTAGTTCGGCAGCTTGACCTTGTGGTAGCGGGCGACGACCTCTCCGCCGGAGATCATCGCGGCCCCGTTGTGGATCCCTCGCTCGGTGCGGTCGACGAACCCGACGACGATCGGGCAGCCGCCGGCGGTGTTGCTCGCGAGCGCCTCGACGGCGGCCAGGTTGTCGTCGACGAACGACGGGCGGAGCACGAGGTCCTCGGGCGGGTAGCCGGTGATCGAGAGCTCTGGGAAGACGACCACGTCCGCGTTCGCCTCGGTCGCCCGCGCGGTCCACGCGCTGAGCAGCTCGACGTTGCCCTCGAGGTCGCCGACCGTCGTGTCCACCTGCGCGAGCGCGATCCGCACGGGGTCAGCCTACCGAGGGGGTCGCCCGGTTACTCGATGCCGCCGATGTCGAGGTTGTAGGCCTCCCACACCAGGTCCGAGCCGAGCTGGCGGTGCCGCACCAACCTGCCGAGGAGGCGCTGCAGGTCGTCCCGGGCGTCGTCGAGCGACCAGTCCTCGCCCGGCCCGGTCGTCCGGAGCTTCTCGACGAGCTCCTCGGTCCCCTGCCGCAACGTCGGGTGCTCCTCGCGCAGCCGGTCGACCTTGCCCGACAGGTGCGGCGCCTTGCCACAGATCTCGTCGTAGAGCCCGCCGTCTCGCTCGGTGACCTCCACGTGCTCGGCGATCGCGTGGCCGAGATCCTCCATCCGCAGGACGACCTCTTTCGTCCAATCCGCCTCCCGCCCGACCGCCGGCCGCGACGTGGCCTGCTCGACGGCGATGAGGGCGTGATGCAGGTCGGCGCGGCGCTTCGCGGTCTCGGCGAGCGTCGGGGAGAGCTCGGACTCGTCGCGTTCGGTCATCTCGATGGAACCTTAGGGGGGCGCGGGTCACGGGAGCAAGCCCGTCATCAGCGGCCGGGCGGCGGACTACACTGAGCAGCCCTGAACGTGGAGGGGACGTTCATGCCTCCCGCACCGCAGGACAGCACAGAGGTCCTCGGCCCATACGTCCCCCGGATCGTCATCCGGTGGATGGCCGAGCAGCCCCACGAGACCTTCCGCA
>DATFEU010000320.1:0-7530 GCA_035250725.1 Actinomycetota bacterium | reverse complement strand
AGGCCGATGGCCTCGAGCATGCGTGCGACGTCGTCGTCGGTGTGCGGCGCGAACCTCATGGGCCGGGTGCTGAGTCTACCCGGAGACGTCCTCGAGGCCGTACTTGGACACGAGCGACAGGTAGTCGCGCTGGTAGAAGATCTTGCAGTTCACGCCGGGGTACAGCTCGCGGAGCCGCCGGACCTTTCGGTTCTTCCGGGTCACGAGCTTCTGGTTCAGGGTCGTGATCTCGATAAACAGGTCGTACTGGGGCAGGAAGAAGTCCGGCGTGAACCGCTGCACGACGTTGCCATCCCGGTCCCACTCGAGGTCGAAGGAGGTCGGCTCGTACTCCCAGTCGATCTGGTAGAAGTCGAGCAACCGAGCGAATTGGCGTTCGCTCGCATGAGCGAAGGAGACGGAGTCGCTCATGAGGGCGGGTGAAGGGGCGTTCCTGCTCACTCGCCTCCGGCCGCGCGGACCTGGCGACCCCGCTTCCCGGTCGTCTTCGCCAGGGACCCCTCGAGTTCCGACCATACCTTGTCCAACGCGATCGCGAAGACCGCCTGCCCACCGTTGATGAGGTCCACCACGGCCTCGGGCGACTCCACGGAGTAGATACGGTTGCCGTCCACCACCAGGGTCGCCCCCAGGGCGGGCTCGTCCAGGCCCTTCAGGGTCTTCATGGCCTTGCGGACCTGCTGCAGGTTGACCCCGCTATCGAGCATCCGCTTGATCAGCTTCAGCAGGGCGAGGTCCTGGAACGAGTACAGCCGTTGCGAGCCGGATCCCTTCGCGTCCTTCACGGACGGCCTCACCAGGCCCGTTCGTGCCCAGTAGTCGAGCTGCCGGTAGGTGATCCCGACGATGCCGCAGACCTCGGGGACGCGGTACCCGTGCTCAGCCATCACAACTCCGTAATTACGCGGGCGTCGGGAGCCTAGGCTCCACCCTGGGCCGTGTCAATCACCCCGGCCGGGGGCCGATCTGGGGAATTCCGAAATCCCACGGTCCTACAGCGTTTGCCCGTAGGTTCATCTGGGGACATGACGGACGTTCTGTTCGAAGCTAGCGTGCGACCCGTTCCCCCGACCGTGGAGGGCTTGCCCATGCCCAGACGCGAACGGACGCTACACGCCGCGGCGGTCGTCGCGCTCATCACGACCCTCACGCTCGTGCTCGGGATCGCGTTCGCGCCCGCAGCGGCGGCGCTGGGCAACCGTGGCAACCTGCTCAGGTTGATCAACTCGGCACGTGAACAGCACGACCTGCGCGGACTGCGGATGGATCGCTCGCTGTCTCGCGACGCGGTCCGCCACACACGTCGGATGGTGGCGCAGAACCGCGTCTTCGACCCCCCGGACCTCGACTCGTTCCTGAGCGACGAACCGTGGGAACGGATCGGCGCGAGCGTGTCCGGATGCGCCGGCACGATCCGGGGCCTGCATCGCGCCTGGATGCGCCATGCGGCGCACCGCGCGATCATGCTCGAGCCCAAGCTTCGACGGATCGGCATCGGCGTGATCAACGATCGCACCGCGAACATCTGCGGGAGAGGCTCGTTCTGGGGAACCGAGCTGTTCTACGGGTAGCGACTACTCGAAGTCGTCCGGCGTCACATTCTCCAGGAACTCGCGGAACTCCTGGACCTGCTTCTCCTCCTCCTGCTCCCCCTCGCCGTCCGGCGGGATGAGGATCGACGCCTCTTCGAGCACGTCCTCGTTCGCGAAGATCTTGCAGCCGAGCCGGACGGCGAGCGCGATCGCGTCGGAGGGGCGAGACGAGATCTCGTACGAGGAACCGTTGCGCTGCAAGCCGATCACGGCGTGGAACACGCCGTCGCGCAGCTCGGTGATCGAGATGCTCGTGACCTGCACCGATATCTCGTCGAGGATGTTCTTGAGCAGGTCGTGCGTCATCGGACGCGGTGTGGCGAGCCCCTGCTGCCCGATCGCGATCGCCTGCGCCTCGGACTGGCCGATCCAGATCGGGAGGAACCGCTCACCCTGCGCCTCGCGCAGCAGCACGATCGGCGAGTTGGAGGGGAACTCGATGCGGACGCCGGCCACCGTCATCTCGATCATGCTTCCTGCCGACGCTACACCTGGCCCTGCGGTCGAGCAACCTAGGCGCTACGCCGTCGAACGCCCTCGTGCAGGAACGGGAGCAGCACGTCGGGATCTCGCCCCAGCGCCTCCAGGTCGTGCACGGCGACGATGTCGCGGAGGTTGCGGAACCGCTCCTGGAAGTCGAGGCCGTAGCCGACGACGAACTCGTCTGGACACTCGAATCCCCGGTACCGGATCTCGAGGGGCACGATGCGACGCGCGCTCTTGTCGAGCAGGGCGCAGACGGCCACCGAGGCCGGCTCGCGCGATTCGAGCGTGGAGATCAAGTACGAGAGCGTGAGCCCTGTGTCAACGATGTCCTCGACCACGATGACGTCGCGCCCACCGACGTCATTGTCCAGATCCTTCACGATGCGGACGCGACCGCGCGACTCGGTCGCGCCGCCGTACCGGGAGATGGACATGTAATCGATCGCGAGCGGGAGCGCGATCTCCCGGATCAGGTCTGCGAGGAACACAGAGCCGCCCTTCAGGACCGAGATCAAGACGGGCTCGCGCCCCTCGTAGTCCCCGGTGATGGTGCGGCCAAGCTCCTCGATCCGCCGGCGGATGTCCTCGCGCCCGAACTCGACGCTGGCGACGTCCGACACCACGCCCGATCGTAGCAGGGCTACCCGAAGAGGTCGCTCACGACGGCCCCGACCGCGTCGAACACCGACCCGGCGGACCGGGACCACCACGATCCGGACTCGGGCTCGGGCGGTGGCGGGACGCCGGCGACCAGCAACGGAAGGGTCCCGACCACCAGGTCCCCGACGGAGACCCGCAGGACACCGATCGACGACCCGAGGGGAGGCGGGTACGGGACGTGCTGATCGAGCACGACCGTCCGCGAAACCGGAGCGTCCACGGGAACGAGTCGCTCGAGCGATCCGGCGACCGTCACGGCCACCTTCCGCCCCGAAACCTCCACCGCGTCGAGCGACGTGCCGCTCGGCACCAGCACCCGTTGTTCGAATCCCTCGAACCCGTAGTTCAGGAGCGCGGCCGCGTCCGAAAACGGCTCCCCCGGTTCGCCAAGGACCACGGCGACGAGCCGCCGGCCATCGCGCTCGGCTGCCGCGACGATGCAGAACCCCGCCGGCGTGGTGAACCCCGTCTTGACCCCGATCGCGTCCGGATACAGCCACAGCAGGGCATTGCGGTTCTGGACCATCCGCGGCTCCGCGTCGAGCGACCGGACCGTGTGGAACCGCGTGGCCACCACGCTCGCGAAGCCCGTCGCCTCGAAGGCGTTCCGGGTGAGCCGGGCGAGGTCCCTCGCTGACGAGTAGCCCGCGTCGTCGAGCCCGTTGGGCGAGGCGAACCGCGTCCGTCGCAGGTCGAGGTCGCGCGCGCGGCCGTTCATCTGCCGAACGAACGAGTCCTCCGTCCCCGCGACATGCTCGGCGAGCGCGATCGCGGCGTCGTTCGCCGACTGGAGCATGAGCGCGTACAGCAACTCCTGCACGCGGATCCGCTCCCCCGTCTCGAGTCCCAAGCCGGAGATCCCGAATCCCCCGCCCGAGGCAGCATTCGCGCTCGTGGTGACGACCTCGGTCGGCGTCGTCTCCTCGATCACGAGCAGCGCGGTCATGATCTTCGTGATGCTGGCGATCGGTCGCCGCTCGTTCCCGTTCAGGTCGAACAGGACCCTCCCCGTGTCGAGGTCGGCGAGGACGGCCGCCGCCGCATCGATCCGAGGCGGGACGGCCGACGGTGCCGGCGTCCGCAGCGCCTGCGGGAACGGGGAAGGCGAGAGCTGCCCGTTCGGCTGCAGGACGGGCGTCGGCGGAGGCGGCTCCGGCGCGGGGGTGGGCGTCTGCGCCCGCGCGGGGCCGAGCAGAGCGGCAAGGAACGTCGCGCCGACGGCGCCGAGAGCGATGAGGGCTCGGCGCACGCCCTATAGGTGGCGCCGGAGGTTCGTCCGCAGGAGCGCCTGCTTCAGCTTCCGCGACGCCTTCGCGAGGTCGGTGAGCGAGTTCGTCGCGCTGCGGCGGGCGTCGGGGTTCCGCTGGCGCAGCTGCGGCAGCACGATCGACTCGAAGAACGCCGCCTCCCGCTCCTCGAAGTGCTTGTACATCGTGAGGTGGCGGGGTTCGACGCCGAACCGGAAGAAGTCCTTGACGATCGAGAGCACGATGTAGTCGTCGCCGTCGTAGTACGTGGCGCCCTCGGGTCCGTGGGAGTCGACGAGCCCGAACGACTCGAGCTCGAGGATCCGGTCACGCTCGATCCCGGTCGCCGCGCTCATCTCCTCGATCGACATCTGGAGGCCCGTGGGCGGCTCGGCAAGCTCCTCCTCGACCTCGGGAACCTCGACCGGCGCGGCGGCGCCGTCGCCGTCGAGCGACTCTTCGTGCAGGAGGCGATCCTTGATCACCTTGAGCGGCAGGTACTCGTCGCGTTGCATCCGCAGGATCGACCGCAGCCGGTCGACGTCCTTGTCGTAGAACTTGCGGTAGCCCGACGGTGTGCGCTCGGGGTCGATGAGCCCCTCGGACTCCAGGAACCGGATCTTGCTGATCGTGATGTCAGGGAACTCGGTCTTGACGGACACGAGGACCTCGCCGATCGACTGGTAGTTGCGCGTGGGCACGCCCCTCACTCCCTCACGAAGAACACGAGACGGAACTTCCCGATCTGGACCTCGTCGCCGGCCGCGAGCTTCGTGACGTCCACGCGCTCGCGGTTCACGTAGGTGCCGTTCATGCTGCCGAGGTCGTGGATGTAGAACCCGTCGTCCTGGCGCCGGATCTCCGCGTGCTTGCGGCTGACCGTGATGTCGTCCAGGAACACGTCGCTCTCGGTGTTCCGACCGGCGCTCGTGACGTCGTCCTCGATCATGAACGTCGACCCCGCGTTCGGACCGTGCTTGACGAGAAGGAGCGCCTGACCCGGCTCGAGCTCATCCTCCGGGAACGGGAACTCATCCCCCGCATCACCATCGATCTCGATCGGGGTGATGCCGAGGGTGGTTTCTTCCTGGAGCGCAGCCCCGCAGTTCGCGCAGTAGCGAGCCCCGTCCTTGTTCGGATGTCCACAGCGTGTGCAGTACACGGTCGACCCCTCGGTTCGACGATCTCGGCTCGAGGGTGAGGGCTCAAGCCTCAACCTCGACTCGACACGCCGGTGGAACCTACCGCTCAAGCGCCTGAAGGGTCAACCGCGGGCCGAGCCTTGTCAGAGGTAAAGGCGGAGGGCTCCGTGTGCGGAAGACTCGGGTCGGGAGCCGGGATCGGGGCTGACCCGGACTCGAGCTCCGGTTCACTCGGACTGCTGCTCGACGAACCCACGATACGCCGCGGCGTCCATCAGACCCTCGAGCTGGGGGGGCTCGCTCATCTCGAGCACCACGAGCCAGCCTTCGCCAAAGGGCTGCTCGTTCACGAGCTCGGGGCGATCCTCGAGCTGCGAGTTGCGCTCCACGACGGTTCCGCTCACCGGTGCGTAGACGTCGGAGACGGACTTCGTCGACTCGACCTCGCTGAACGGCTGGCTGGCCGTGACCTCGTGCCCGGTCTGCGGAACGTCGACGTACACGACGTCACCGAGGGCATCCTGGGCGTAGTCGGTGATGCCGACGCGCACGCGACCGGAGCCCTCCTCGCGAACCCACTCGTGCTCCTTGGTATACCGAAGGTCGTCGGGGAACTCCATAGCAGGCTGAACCCTATACCCAAGCTCGCCGCACGTCGCCGACGTAGAAGGCCGTCGCCACGTAGTACTCGACGATGCCCGCGGCGTAGAAGGCCCAGCCGCAGGCGAGCGCCGCTTCCGCGAGCGGGTACCCCAACATCCCCCACGCGATGAACCCGATGGCCGTCATGAGCGTGAACGTTGCCACCTTGCCCAGATACCGGACCTCGATCCGGATCCGGCGGGTCCACAGCAGCGCGAGGCCCGCGAACAGGATCGCGACGTCTCGCACGAGGATCAGGAGGGCCGCCCAGAGCGGGAACGCCCCCCGGACCACGAGCGCGATGAGGCCGGCGGCGATCGCGAGCCGGTCGGCGACCGGGTCGAGGACCTTGCCGAGCTCGGAGACCTGGCCCGTGGCCCGCGCGATGACGCCGTCCACCCAGTCGGTGGCGACGACCGCGCCGAACAACACCAGACCGGCGAACGTCGTGTCGTGGTCGACGATCAGGGCGACGAAGACCGGGATCAGCGCGATGCGGAGGAACGAGATCAGGTTGGGAACGGTGAACATGCGATCGCTCGCGACCTGGCTCATCCCACCGCACAGTACCGCCCCGATCGAGCTCACCGGGACCGCCCAGGTCAACCCCAGCGGGTCAGTCCTCGGTCACTCGCCGAAGCAGGCGGCCCTCTGGACCTCAACGCTCGAGAGACGGTCGCCCGGGTCGCCGTCGCCGATGTCCCTCCCGGGACCGACCGCGCCCAAACGGCGGCGGCGGCGCGCGATCCAGGACCGGCCCCCTCGCCCGTCGATCGTGACCGCTCCGTATCGGTCGAGGAAGGTCCTTCACCGTCGAACACCCACGCCTCGGCCTCCGGCCCCCCAAGCTCGAGGATGCGGCGTACCGATGGCGTGGTGTTCAGCAGTACGACCGGACGGCCGCTCGAGTACCACGTCCCGAAGAGGCAATGGATCGCGCTGCTATCTAGGAAGGTCAACTGCGCCAGGTCGAGGCGAGACCTTTCGCCCGGGACCAAGATCTCGTCGATCTTGTCCCGGAGCTCTGGACCTTAGCGATGTCGAGCTCGTCTCGAAGGAACAGGGTCCCCGACGGGTCGACTGCACGGAGAAGCGTGTCGGGCCTCGGCCAGACACCGCACCCTCCCAGCTTTGGTCGAGAGGGCAACCGGTCAGGCATTCACCGACGATCCTGACGACGTGTACCTCGAGTGTGCGCTTCGCGGATCGAAGATGCGATGCAGTGTCGTCCGGGGGGCAGAGCGAGACGCGTCGAGTCGTCCGTTCAGAACCGATGTTCCAGAGCCTCAAGCCGCACTCCAGATTCGGAACCTGAGGCTACCAACCCTCAACCAGGGATCTATGCGGCACATCAGCCTACGAACCGGGGCGCTGCCGAGGTCGCGGTCATCATCAGGTCGCCGCAGGATCGCAGCGTCAGCTGCCGAGGGTTCGCGGGATCATCTTCACGGGGTTCCACTTACCCCGATTCAACTCGGCGTCCAGAGTTCCTCCGTCGCGGGTATCGGTCCGAAGGACCGAGCGAAGATAGGTCTCTTGACCGAGACAGATGTCACCCAAAGAGCCGATGCCCCAGTGGTACGCAGGACCTACGCTAAGTGCCCCATGACGAAGCCCATGCTCTCGGCGATCCGCTGGATCGATCTCCACACGAGTCTGTCCAGCCCCTGTTCCTGGTGCCGCCACTCCGAGTTCATCCACACCGAGGTCGGACCTTGCCTGTTCAGCGAGTGCAACTGCCCACGCTTCCTCCTAAGGGTC
>DATFEU010000274.1:0-3158 GCA_035250725.1 Actinomycetota bacterium | reverse complement strand
GACCGACCGCGATGGCGCCACCGCGCTCGACGAGGGCCGCGCCCGCTCGGGGCCGGGGTACCGAGCGCTGCGCGACGCCGTCTCCGAGCTGCTCGCGGGCGACACCCAGCACGCCGGCGCGCTCCTCGGCCCGTTCGGCATCCGGTTCGTCGTGGCCGCCGAGGGCGACCTTCCCGCGGCCGCACTCTCCCGTCTCGGGGAGCAGCTCGACATCAACCGCGTGCCGGCCGGCGGCCTGACGATCTTCCGGAACTCGGCCGAGCTTCCGACCGCGTTCGTCGCCT
The DNA here is from genome assembly GCA_035250725.1 of Actinomycetota bacterium. GTDB lineage: Bacteria > Actinomycetota > UBA4738 > UBA4738 > HRBIN12 > DASSJM01. The sequence goes on along the minus strand of DATFEU010000274.1, from coordinate 2,874 downwards.
CGAACGCGCCCGTCCCGGACGAGCCCGATCCTGCCCTGCTCGAGGAGTCGCCCCCCGCCGACGTGACGCCGCTCGCGGGCGGCGGCGAACGTTGGAGCGGCGTGGCTCCGCAGGCCGGGCACGTCGTCGTGACCGAGCAGTTCGACGTCGGGTGGCGGATCCAGAGCGGGGGCGAGCGCATCGTGCCGTTCCCCGGCTTCGGCTGGGCGATCGCCGGGGCGGTGGACGCGGGCGACGTCGCGGTCGAGTACACCCGCCAGTGGGTCCGCGCGGCCGAGCTCATGGTGCTCGCTCTGCTGTGGACCGCCGCCCTCTGGATCACGAGGAAGCCCGGATCCGCATGAGGCGGCTGCAGGCGCTCGTCGCGCTCCTCGTGCTCGTCCTGCTCGTGGTGGGCGCGGCGTACGCGGACCGCGAGTTCGAACCCTCTCCGGGTCCTGGACAGGATGGCCCGGCGAGCTCCGGGGCCTGGTTCTGCCCGACGGGCGGCGGTCCCGAGGGGTGGGAGGTCTTCCTGCAGGTCGCGAACCCCGGGGACCGGCCGGCGACGCTGCACGTGCGTTCGCTCGGCAGCGGGCGCCCCCAGCCGCCCGAGACGTTCGAGGTGGATCCGGGGGCGTTCCTGCAGATCCCCGTCGAGGCACGCGGCCGGGGCCGGACCCACATGGTCGAGTGGTTCGGGCAGTGGGTCGGCGTCGGCTGGCTCGCGCATGCCGGGGGAGGCGAGGGGGGCGTCGCGGCCGAACCCTGCTCGCCGGCCGCCGGCGAGCGATGGCTCCTTCCGGACGGCACGACCGAGACCGAGGGCGACCACGACTTCGTCGTCGTCATGAACCCGTTCGCTCGCGAGGCGGTGTTCTCGCTCACCCTGTTGTCGGAGCGCCGCGAGCCGGTGCTCCAGGGCGCGCTCACCGACGTGGTCCTTCGTCCGTTCCGCAGCGTCGCGTTCGAGCTGAACGACGTCGTGCTCGGGGAGCGGACCGTCGCGACGCTGCTCGAGGTCTCCGTCGGACGGGTCGCGGCCTCGACGCTCGGCGTCTCGGGGACCGGAGGGATCCGATCCGCGCTCGGGTACCTCGGGTCCCCGGGCGGCGATCTCGTGTTCCCGGGCGGCGAGGACGCGGGTCGCACCGAGCTCCCCGTCATGAGCGAACCCGACGGGGACGGGAGCCGCGTCACCCTCTCCGGCGAGCTCCTGTTGACCGGGGAGGCCCCGCCGCAGGAGGTCCCCGGCCTCGCCGACGCGAGCATGCCGGACGGATCCGCCCGAACGTTCCCGGCGACCACGACCGAGGTGGCGTCCCTCCGACTCGACGCGGCGGGGGGCTCCGTCGCGACGGTGCGGCGGACGTTCGGGACCGTCTCGGATCAGGGGGCGGTCACCGGCGCGCTTCCGGCCGCCTCGTGGCTCGTCATGCCGGCGGTCGCCGGCTCGCCGGCCAACCCCAGGATGATGCTCGCCAATCCGGGTCCCGATCCGGCCGCCGTCACGCTCACCTACCTCTCGCCCGGGCCGCAGAACGAGCTGACGATCACGGTCCCGCCCGAGGCGACGACCCGGGTCCCGCAGGCCTTCCTGCTCGTCGATCCCGAGGCCGGGGTGTGGGCTCGGGCAGGATCGGGAACATTCGTCGTAGCCTCGGCCTCCTACTCGCTCGGACCCGAGGGGCGCGCGACGTACGCGGTCTCGCTCGGGATCCCGGTGCCCGAAGGAGCGGTCTAGGTGGCGTCGGTCGCGGATGCGACGGATCGCGCCCGTGGGATGACCCCCGGACGGAACCAGGCACTGGACGAGAACGTCTCGACCCGTATGATGCGCCTGAGGGCAACGATCGGAGCATGAGGGTGGCACGAGCCAAGCATCGGAGGGGCCGCGGGGCCTGGGTGGTCGCAGGCGTCGTCGTGGCGTCCCTCGCGGTCGTGTCCGCCGGGACCGTCTACGCGGCTTCCCGCTACGACGCTGCCGCCTCCGATCGGATCCTCCCCGGCGTGAGCATCGCCGGCGTGGACGTGAGCGGGATGCGGCGCGGAGAAGCGGTCCGCACGATCCGGGAGGTCGCGGAGGAGACGCTCTTCGAGGAGCTCACCGTTCGAGCCGCCGGCACCAGCTGGACCGTGACGCCCGCCTCGCTCGGGATGGTGGCCGACGTCGAGGGGGCGGTCGACGAAGCGTTCGCGGCGGCGGACGAGATGTCGTTCTTCTCGCGCCTCTACCACCGGCTCAGGAACGTCCCGGTCGAGCATGAGGAGGAGCTGTCGTTCGTCCAGGACCCCGCGGGTGTCGAGGAGTTCGTGCAGCAGGCGTTCGACGAGGTGGCGGTGCCGGCCGTCAATGCCCGGTTCGCGCTCGTCGAGGACGAGCTCGTGCTGCGCCGCTCCAGCGAGGGGCGCGAGCTCGCGGTGGGACCGGCCGCGAAGAAGATCCTGCTGGCGCTCGAGCGCCGGGCCAACGACATCGAGGTGCCGGTCCGAACGGTCGAGCCGTTCCGCTCCACGGCTTCGCTCGGGGAGTCGCTCGTGGTCGACCTGTCCGAGAACCAGCTCTACCTGTACGACGGGCTCAAGGTGGTGAAGACGTACCAGGTCGCGACGGCGGCCGCTGGGTATGCGACGCCGGTCGGGACGTGGGAGGTCGTGGACAAGCGCGAGAACCCGACCTGGTACAACCCGGCGCTCGACACCTGGGGCGCGGACCTGCCCGCAGTGATCCCGCCCGGTCCCGGGAACCCGCTGGGCACGCGAGCGCTGTACCTCAACGCCCCGGGCATCCGGATCCACGGCACGTACAGCGCCGATTCGATCGGTACCTACGCATCGCACGGATGCGTCCGGATGTTCCTCGAGGACTCCGAGGAGCTGTACGAGCTCGTTCCG
>DATFEU010000272.1:0-20267 GCA_035250725.1 Actinomycetota bacterium | reverse complement strand
CTCCGAGTGGCTCCGGCGCAGCACGTCGTCGAGATCTTCGGGCGGCGTCGTCACGTACAGCGGGACGCTCACGCCGCCCACGAGCCCGATCGCGGCGTCGACGACGAGGGAGCGCGAGCTGTTCGTCCCCACGATCGCGACCCTGGTCCCGGGCCCCGCGCCCATCGCCTGGAGCGCCGACGCGGCGGCGGCGATCTCGCGCCGAACCTCCGTCGGCGGCCGAACGCTCCTGCCGCCATGCGCGTCGACGTCCACGAGGCGGACGGGCAGGTGTCGGCTCGCCAACCGGAACAGGACCTGCTCATGGACGGTGCGATCGGAACGATGCAGGAACCCGCGAGCGGCCGCGTGCTCCAGGAGGGTCGGCAGGTACTCGTGCCAGTCGGGAACGGTGGGGCCGAGAAGCTCATCCGCGTGGTCCCGCCGGAAACGACGACGCTCCCGGAAGTACGGTCTGAGGAGCCGGACGGTCCGTCCGCCGAGCCGCAGCCCGATCGGCAGGAACACCGGCGAGGGCAGCCGGACGCCGAGACCATCCCGAGCCCATCGGCGAGCCAAGGTGAGGACGTCGCCGGCGGTTGGCAGCTCGTCGGTGGGCGTGGTGAGGTGGAACGTCGTCCCCACGGCGCGCGGGTCGAACGTGAGGTGGACGATCGCGTCCGCGACGTAGTCGACCGGCACGATGTTCACGCGGAGATCGCGTCTGGCCGGGACGATCCGAAGCTTGCCCGATAGGAACAGCCGTAACGGCGCGTAGAACGTGTTGAACGTCTTGATGTCGCCCGTCCTCGAGTCGCCGACGATCATCGAGGGCCGAACGACCGAGACGGGAAGGTCCGAGGCCGCGTCGCGGACCAGGCACTCGGCCTCATACTTGGTCTGCTCGTACGGGCTCCCGAAGCCGAAGGCGTCGGTCAGGTCGTCCTCGCTCACCGTGCCCCTCCGACCTCCCGCCACGTACGCGGTCGACACGTGCACGAGGCGTTCGAGCCCGCGGACCGACCGAGCGAACTCGAGGACGTTGGCCACGCCGTCGACGTTCGTGGTGCGGAGCTCCTCGACGGTCGCGTCGACCCGCAGATCCGCTGCGGAGTGGACGATGTGCGTGACGCGATCGCAGAGGTCCGCGTACGTTGCGGGATCGAGACCCAGCCGCGGCCTGGCGACGTCTCCGGCGATCGCGTGGACGCGAGCTCCGAGCTCGGTGCGCAGGCCGGGCTGGTACCACCAGCCCCGGTTCGAACGGCGGACTGCCTCGCCCTCGCTGTCCGCCAGCACGAGCGACACGATCTCGAGATCGCCCCGCTCGAGCAGGCGAGCCGCCACCTCGGTGCCGAGGAACCCGGTCCCCCCGGTGAGCAGGACTACGTCGCCCATGCCGGCACCCCCCACCCATGCCGGGCGGCGAAGCTCCGCAGCAGCTCGCGATTCCGTCGAGCCGCGACGAGATGTGCCTCGTGACCGGCGCGGAGCCGGTCCCGCACCTCGACCGGGTCGCGTAGGAGTTCGTCGACCGCGTCGCTCATCCGCCCGAACACGTCCGGTTCGTCGGGTGCGAGGAAGTACCGGTCTGCGATCCCCAGTTCCGAATACAGCGTGCGGAGCCGGAGGTCGTGTCCGACGGCGAGCTGAGGGACCGCGGCCGCGAGTGACAGCACCGACGCGTGGTACCGCGACGTCACGAGCGCCCCGAGACTCCGCAGGAGCGCCGTCATGCGCGACGCATCGTGTTCGCGTGACGAGCACACCCGAACCCGATCCTGGTTCACCATCTCGTGTTGGATCGTCCGGGCGATCGGCTCATCCAGTTCCTCCATGCAGAGGAGCGCCACGGAGCGGTCGTGCTCGCTGACGATTCGATCCGCGAGGTGCGCGTACCGGCGGGCGAGCTCCGCACTCGCGCGCCTGCGTTCCGGCGACGCGGAGAAGTAGTACGGCCAGCGGTACCGGTCCTCAGACCGTCCCCAGGGTCGGATCACGACGGGCCAGCGGAAGAAGTCGACGGCCGCGATGCCGACGGCAGGTCGTCGGTCCGCGGGCCAAAGCGAGGCCCACTCCCGATCGTGGGGTCGGGGCTCGAAGTTGAACGCGTTGTCCGCGGTCCACTCGATCGGCGCGGTGACGCCGAACTCCTTCAGGCGCTCGGCCGCCGCCTTCGAGCGCGTCACGATGAGATCCGTCGTGCTCGCCCATCGGCGGACGAGGCGCTGGTTGCGAGGCCGGAGCTGGCCGGCGTCCACCGCGTAGGCGAGGCACGGCTTGCCTTCTCGGTGGGCGCAGCGCGTCGCCCAAAGGAAGTACCACAGGAGCGCCGACGTCCACGTGTCCATGTAGGCGCTGCCTTCGACCAGCACGACGAGGTCGTGCTCACGCACGAGACGCCGCGTGGCGCTCAGGAAGATCGACGGCATCGGAACGATGCGAAGCGTCGGTCCCTCGCGGAGGTACCGCCGCAGGTTCTCGGGATCCTTGAGCGCCGGAACCGTGAGACGGGCGTCCTCGCCGAGGACGGCCCGGAGGTCCTCGATGTCGGCCTGCAACAGCGCCTCGGCGCCGGTGTTGTTGGCTCCGCTATACCCGATGAGCAACACCTTGGGCGCATCCATCCCGGCCCTCCGCCAGCCCGTCCTTCACACAGAGAGCTTCGACCATGTGCGGCGGGCGGCCCGGGGGCGGGCGGCCCTACCTCTCTGGGCCGGTCGGGCCAGTCCAAGCAACAGCGTTGCCATCGATGCCTTCTCGAGGCGGCGCCTTCGGTCGCGCCCGCGCCCGAGTGGCCCTGTCTTGACCGGGCGAACGGCCCTCATCCGCTGAGGGCTCTCCTGCGACGATCGGATGCGAGGCACGAGCCTCGCGAGCGTCAGGAGGCGCATCATGACGACGACCGCACTGGGCAACGAGGTCCTCGACGTCGAGGCCGCGAAGGCATCTCTCCAACGAGAGGCCGAGGGGTCGAGGTACCGCTTCGCCGCGATGGCCGTCTGCGGCATCTGGGGAGCCTTGGCGGCCGCCAGCATCTGGTCACCGGACCTGATCTCTGGGACCGACGGGACCCACGTGCCGATCGCGGCGTTCACCGATTGGTTCTACGCCGTGATCGCGACTGGGCTGGTGCTCCTGGCCTTCAGCCGCAGAACGCCCGACCTCGGCCGCTCCTCGTGGGCGGCGTTCACCCTGGTGATCTCGGGGATCTGGCTGGTCGTGGCGATCACCAGCATCTGGACACCGGATCTGATCTCCGGCACCGATCCGACCCGCGTGCCGGTCGCCGCGCTCGTGAGCCCGATCGCCGGTGTGCTCGCCACCGCGTTCGCTTCGGTCTTCGTTGCTGGGAGTCCGAGCGGAACCACAACGGTAGGGCGTGCGCGACCGTCCCGACCGTGAAGAGAGAAGGGGGAAGGATCATGCAGAACGTCAAGGAAGCAGCATCCGCGTTCCTGGCCAACGAGCGGGTGGCCGTCACGGGGGTGTCCCGCACGCCCAAGGACCATGGAAGCAACACCGTCTACAAGCGCCTCCGCGGGCGCGGCTATGAGGTCTTCGCGGTCAACCCGAACGCGGACGAGGTCGAGGGCGATCCCTGCTATCAGGATCTGAAGTCGATCCCCGGTGGGGTCCAGGCGGTGGTGATCGGAACACGGCCGGAGATCGCCGAGCAGACGATGCGGGAGTGCGCCGACCTCGGCATCGAGCACGTGTGGATGCATCGGGGGCCCGGCGCGGGCAGCGTCTCGGACGCCGCCACCGAGTACGGCCGGCGGCACGGCGTCACCGTGATCGACGGAGGCTGTCCCTGCATGTTCGGCCCCACGGCCGACTTCGGCCACAAGATCATGCGCTTCGTGTTCGCAGGGCACGTGCCGAAGCAGGTGTGAGGTTCGTCACGCACCGATCCGCCTTCGACGAGTTCCTCGGTGGGGCGCCAGGGCTCTTCGCCAGACAGACCATCGGCCCCGACGATCGCGTCCCGACGCGGGAGGATGTCGTGATGGAGCCGGGACGACGTGCGGGGGATCTCGGTCAGTCGGTGGCCGCCCGCGACCGCGGCGGCAACCAGGAGGGACCACCGACCCTCCCGCGAGGCCTCACCACCGAGGAAGCCGGCGCGACGATGGCTCGCGTCGGCCGCAACGATCTCCCCAAACCGCCCCGGGACCCGTCGTGGCGTCGCCTTTCCCGCCATCTCGTGGAGCCGATGGCGTTGCTGCTGGTGGCCGCCGCGGTGGTGGCGGGGATCGGTCTCGGGGAGCGTCTCGAGGCGGTCGCCATCCTCGCCATCGTCGTCCTCAACGCCGTGATCGGCTGGCTCGAGGAGGGACGCGCCGAACGGGCCCTGGATGCGCTTCGGGACCTCGAACCGCGCCGCGCGACCCTGATCAGGGACGGCGCTCGACGGACGATCGACGCGAAGGAGATCGTCCCGGATGACCTCGTGGTCATCTCCGCGGGTGACCGCGTGCCGGCCGACCTACGACTGGTCGAGGCGACGAGCCTGGAGATCGACGAATCGCTCCTCACGGGCGAGTCGCTCCCAGTCGCCAAGAGGGCCGACGGAACGGCGTCCGCGGGTGCCGAGGAACCGGTTCGTGCCCTATCGGGAACGCTGGTCGTCCGGGGATCCGGCCTCGGCGTCGTCGAGGCCACGGGCGGCGCGAGCGCGATCGGCGCGATCGCCGCACACCTCGGAGGCCGGGCGCCGTCCACACCGCTCCAGCGCGAGCTCGCGGGGGTGACCGCACGGCTCGGCTTCATCTCGATCCTGATCGCCGCCGGGGTGTTCGTGCTCACGCTCGCTCGCATGGGCCTCACCGAGGACGGCCTCCAGCGCTCGTTCCTGTCGGCCGTCGCGTTGGCAGTCGCCGCGGTCCCCGAAGGGCTGGCGACGGTCGTCGCGGTGGCGCTCGCGCTCGGGGTTCGACGGATGGCCGTGCGAGGGGCGATCGTCCGGCGGCTCCCCGCCGTGGAGACGCTCGGCTCGGCCACGGTGATCGTGACCGACAAGACGGGGACGCTCACGGAGAACCGCATGCGGCTCGACGCCGTGATCCCGGCAGACGGGGCTCCCACGACGTTGGCTCAGCTGCCCCCGGAGATCGGAACGGCGATGGCCGAGGCGCTCGCGCTGTGCAGCGACGCGACCATCGACCCGCCCACGGGTGACCCCCTCGAGGTCGCGCTGCTCGAGGCGGTGGGCGCCGATCGCACGCGCCGATCCCGAGATGCCCACCGCCGGGTCGGTCTGATCCCGTTCGATGCCGCACGGATGCGGATGACCACCGTGCACGCCGGCGTCGGGGAAGCAGCACTCCTTCACGTCAAGGGCGCTCCGGAGATCGTCATTGCTCGGTGCACCGGCGCGCTGACGGCCCGCGGATCGAGGCCGTTGGGGGACGCAGAACGGGCGGGCCTGCTCCGGTCCGCGAGGGGGTTGGCGGAGCAGGGGATCAGGACGCTCGCGCTGGCCCGTCGTGAGCTCGGGCGCGTCCCGACTGACCCGGAGCGCGACGAGCGGGACCTCACGTTCCTCGGGCTCGTCGGCCTTCGCGACCCCGTGCGGCCGCAGGCGTCGCAGGCGGTACGGGACGCTCGCGCCGCCGGCATCGAGGTGCTGATGGTCACCGGTGACCATCCCGGAACGGCGGTGGCGATCGCGAGGAAGGTGGGGCTGCTCGAAGGGAAGGCTCGCGTCGTGACGGGTGACGCGATCGATCGGGGGGGCGTTCCGGCCCACCCCCTCGACACGACCGTGTACGCGCGCGTCGACCCCTCTGGCAAGCTCGCGATCGTGGAGAGCCTTCAAGGCGGGAGCCAGATCGTGGCCGTGACTGGAGACGGGGTGAACGACGCGCCGGCGCTTCGCAGAGCCGACATCGGCGTCGCGATGGGCCGGTCCGGGAGCGAGGTCGCTCGCGAAGCCGCGGACATGGTCATCAGCGACGACGACCTCGCAACGATCGTCGCGGCCGTGCGCGAAGGGCGCGGGATCTACGACAACATCCGCAAGGTCGTCGATTACCTGATCGGCGGGAACCTGTCCGAGATCTCGGTCGTCGTCGGAAGTCTCATCCTATTCCCGAGCCTCGGGATCCCCCTCCTCCCCCTGCAACTGCTATGGATCAACCTGCTCACGGACGGACTCCCAGCCCTCGCGCTGGGGGTGGACCCGGCCGATCCTGGGCTGATGCATCGTCCACCACGGTCGGCGACGCAGCGACTGCTGGCCTTCACCGATCTTCCACTCCTCGCATGGAGGGCGCTCCTCATCAGCGCCGCCGCGATCGGAACCCTCGCCGTCGCCCGATTCGCGTTCGACGAGCCCTGGGCCGTGGCTCAGAGCGTCATGTTCAGCACGCTGGTCGTGGCGCACCTCCTGTATGCGTTCACCGTGCGCGGTGGCCACCGAGGGCGAGATCGGCCGAAGCTCCGAGATCTGCGGACCAACCGTTGGCTGTCGATCGGCGTCGGGTTGGGCCTCGTCCTCCAGATCGCCATCACGGCGTGGCCTGCTGCTCAAGAGGTGTTCGGTACCGTCGCACTCGACGCCCGGGCGTGGGTCCTCGTCGCGGCCGGTGGACTCGCGCCCGGCCTCGCGATGGCGGCAACGGCTCGGCCGGAGCCGCGACGTCCCGCCGCGCTTGCCTGAGGCGCTGCCGTCTTCTGCCTCCGCCTCCTCCTCCTCCTGGTCGCAGGGAGATCAACCGACAACGTCCCGGCCGGGATGGGTCGTTCGGCTCTGGGGCCCCTCGCCACATCCTGGGAACGTGGAACCTGGGTGATGGAGATGAACGACGCGAAGCGTCGATCGCAGACCGAACTGGACGAGGTCCTTGGCACCGTTCGACAGGCGATGACGAGAGCCGTTCTGACGCTGCCACCCGATATGCGAACCGACGACGCAGCTGCGATGCTGCGACGCTACGGCATCGGCGGAGCCCCGGTCTTGGACGCCGGTCGGTTGATCGGCGTCGTTACAGAGGCCGACCTCGCTTCCCCTCGTCCAAGAGCCCAGACGACGGGCCCATTCCTGCGACCCCGCAGAGGCAACTCCGAGTGGTCCGTCCAGGACGTCATGAGCGCGGCTCCGATCGTCGTGTGCGGGGACGAACTTCTCACGGAAGCCGTCCTGAGGATGGATGAGAGGGGGGTCGACCGATTGCCGGTTGTTGATGCACGGCTGAGGCTGCTGGGCATCCTGGCCCGGGATGACGTCGTCCGTTCTTTCGCGAGGGCGATCCGCCGCACGCGTAAGGTCGCTGACGAGCATCCACCGGTACTGCTTCCGGGCTGACCCCCGACGCGAACGAGCGGACGCTTCGGCTCAGCCGTATCACGTGTGATCACGCGGTCCCTAGTGCACGAACCTCGTCGGATGGTACCGGTGTCTGCGTGTCAGGTACCACGTGAAGAGAACGGACACGATTCCCGCGATCAGTCCAACCAGAAGCACCTCGTCGAATGACAGACCGTCGATGTTCGGCTGCAGATCCTCCTCTGTCGCCCAGCCGAACCACACCTCGCTGGCCATCAGGCCGCCGACGAAGAACCCGGCCGTGGCGATGAGCCAGATCCAGCGAGTCGTCGCCTTCCCCACCACGAGCTGGGCGATGACGCCGAAGCCGAGCGACATCAGGATCAGAAGCCCCAAACCCTTGAGTCCGAGGTCCCACTCCATTTCGCCCACCTCCTGCTGCGAGCCTTCAGCGCACGGTTCCCGCGGCCATCATCACAACTGCTCCGGGCGAGTGCCGGAGTCGTTCGGCTCTCGATACCGAGGACCTTGTCCCTAGAGAGCCTCCGTCGATCCTTGACGGGAGAATCGCAGCGCGGTCTCTCACGGTACGGCCGACGCCTTGAACGATCAGCCGCGCCGAGCACGCCTGCCAACCTGGAGGTCGAGTCATCAAACAACCTCGCCGACGGGCGGTTCGTCACGGTTGACGAAGGTCACCCAGGCCATGGGTCGATGGGCCCGTACGCCGAGCGGCTCCATCTGGAACGGTACCCGCAGGAGGTGAGCAAGCGATGCTGAGTGCGGGTGTTCCACCGATCAGCCCGATGCCTGTCGAGGGCGCCGGCTCCTGGGTATGGATCCTTGCCGCCGTCGCTGTGGTCCTGGGGGCGCTGGCACTGTTGTGGTTGGCACGCCTCTGGGGACGATACGGCCGAGTCGAGGAGGAGGAGCCGGAGGTGCCGTCGTTCCAGGAGCGGAAGGCAGCGTGAAGCACACCGATCGAGGCGTCATCCACATTCGATTCAGGGTTCCCGGTCCGGCGGGCTGAGGCCCTGAGCCGACCTCGGCGGCCAGCGTCTCGTACCCGAGTACGAGATCACGAGACAGCTCCCTCGTCGAGCGGATCGGCGCCGAGGGGAGGAAACGAGATGGGACGCAGGTCGAGCTCATTGGTATTCGGCCTCCCCCGGATGGACGAGGAGGCGAATGAGCGTCGGGACTTCCTTCCGTCCTTGATTTCGGCCATCACAGGCCTCGGTTGCAGCGTCTTCGTCGAATCTGGGATCGGCTCACGTATGGGATACGCGGACGCTGATTATGTCTGCGATCCTCAACTCGTCGAAGTGGTCAACGAGGATACGGCCTTCGCACAGGACGTCGTGCTGGTGCTCAGGGCTCCCGTCGGCAAGTTCGAGAAGGTCCGCCCCGGGGCGACGCTGATCTCGATGCTGCATTTCCCCACTCGTCCCGCCCGCCTCAGGCAGCTGGAGCGACTCGAGATCCGCGCCATCAGCCTCGACACGATCGCCGACGACGAGGGCCGTCGGCTCGTGGTCAATGGGAAGGCCGTCGCTTGGAACGGCCTCGAGGCGGCGTTCGACACGCTGGAACGCACGTGGCCCGCGCTCACCGACCGGCGCCGGGGCCCCGTCCGCGTCACGGTGATGGGCGCCGGCGACATCGGCAAGCACTCGATCGAGGCCGCGACGAAGTACGGCAGCCTGGAACGGAACGACCTCTTCGCCGCTCGAGGACTCTCCGGCGTCGAGGTCGTCACGATCGGCAGCAACCTCACGCCGAGCGAGCCGTACATGTGTGAGCGGCTGCGTGTGACCGATGTGCTGGTGGATGCGACGCAGCGACACGACCCCTCACGCCCGATCGTCCCCAATGCGTGGCTCGACCTGTTGCCCCGCCACGCCGTGATCTGCGACCTCGTCGTGGACCCCTACCTGCTCGACGCCGATCCAGCCACCGTTCGAGGGATCGAAGGGATCCCCCAAGGCAACCTCGACCGGTACGTCTTCGACGTTGACGATCCCGCGTGGGAGAAGCTCCCACCCGGGATCTCGTCGGCGGCGCGGAGGCCCGTCGTCTCCTGCTACTCCTGGCCGGGCGTGCACCCGAAGGCGTGCATGAAGCACTATGGCCTCCAGCTCATGCCGCTCCTCGAGACGCTGATCTCGCGCGGGGGGTTCGATGGCGTCCGTCCCGATGGATCGTTCCACGAACGGGCGCTCTGGCGCGGAAGCCTCGCGGCGTGGCGGCAGCGCGAGCCCACTCCCATCGCCGCCTGATCGAGGAGAGTCGAGGAGACTCGGTTCATCGAGCCCTGAGAGGCGGGATGATGACGACGGGCTGCATGGCGTGGTGAACGAGGTGGTGGCTGAAGCTGCCGAGCACCAGCTCGGCGAATCCGCCTCTCCCTCGCCTCCCCACGACCAGCAGGTCGGCATCCACGGAGGCGGCGAGCTCGATCAGCGCCTCGACGCCACCGTCGACGACCTCGGCTCGGAACGAGATCCCGGCATCGGCTAGGGGCCGGCACCAGGACTCTTCCATGGTCTGTTGCGTGTGCGTGCGCAGGTCCTTCCAGGCGCGCTGCCAGTTGTCGTATGAGGTCCCGGCGACGAACGCGAACCCGTTCGCGAGCATCGCAGTACCGAGAGCGTGCGCTGCGACGACCTCCGCACCGGTCGCCCGCGCGAGCCGAGCCGCCCAAAGCAGTGCTCTCTCGGCGCCCTCGGACCCGTCGACGCCGACCAGGATCCGACGGATGCCACCCTCTTCAGCCCGAGTTTCCATGCGTGCACCTCTTCACACCGACACCGTAGGTCTGGGTTCGCTCGGAGTGGGTGACGAAGGTCCTGGCTTCCCCTCGACGTTCGGCCCAGCCGGTCGTGCCTGGACATCCAGCTGACCGGCTAGCGCCCCTTCCAAGGTGTCGAACACATGGTCAGGGCCGAGGCGATCGAGCGATCCCGCTCTGGACAACACCGACCGCGCGCGGGGCGAGCCCGGCCGGCACCAGCATCGCTCCGCGGTGCTTCAGGTCATCGTCGAGCTCAACAAGCATCTCGACAGCGGTCGCATCCACGTCGGGGACGACGCGAGATCCCGTGCGCGATTCGTTCGGCCTCCTGCAGCCAGGGCGTTCGGCGGCTCGGGAAGCCGGTACCGAAGGTCCCGGCGATGCCGTGCCGTTCGCCCCGGAAGGGGCGCACGAAGCGGACCTACCGTCGAGGTGGTCGGAGGGCGATCAGCCCTCCACGATGGAAGGAGGGTGCCATGAAACGGGCACCGGAACTCCGGGCCGCTCCCGACGCCGCGCTCAAGCGCGAGCTCGGGCTGCCGACGGCGACGGCGCTGGTCGTCGGCAACATGATCGGCTCGGGAATCTTCTTGCTCCCCGCGTCGCTCGCGGCCGTCGCGCTCGCGACCGGATCCGGATCGCTGCTGGCGTGGGCGATCACGGGCATCGGCGCGATGCTCCTCGCCGCCGTGTTCGCCACGCTGGGGCGCGCGTATCCGAAGACGGGTGGACCGTACACGTACGCACGACGGGCGTTCGGTGACTTCGCCGGGTTCCAGACGGCGTGGGGCTACTGGATCGCCGCCTGGGCGGGGAACGCGGCCATCGCGATCGCGTTCACCGGCTACCTGACGGTGTTCTGGCCCTCGCTGGCCGACAGCAACGTCGCCATGGCCGGCGTGACGATCGGTGTCGTGTGGCTGCTCACGCTGGTGAACATCGCCGGCGTGCGCGAGACGGGCGTCGTTCAGCTGGTCACCACGGTGCTGAAGTTCGTCCCCCTTGCCCTCGTCGGCATCATCGGCTTGTTCTTCATGAACGCCGATCACTTCACGCCGTTCGCGCCGAACGGGCTGGGTACGGGCGACGGCATGTGGGGCGGCATCACCGCGGCTGCGGCACTGACCCTGTGGGCCTTCATCGGCCTCGAGTCGGCGACCGTCCCGGCGGAGGAAGTGAAGGATCCGGAACGGACGATCCCGCGGGCAACGATCCTGGGCACGCTCGTCACCACGGTCCTCTACGTCATCGCCACCGTCGCGATCGTCGGCGTCCTACCGCTCGGGCAACTCGCCGAGTCGACCAGTCCCTTCGCGGCGGCCGCCTCGGAGATGTTCGGCGGCACGTGGGGAAAGGTGGTCGCCGCCGTTGCGCTCATCTCGACGTTCGGGTGCCTGAACGGCTGGATCCTGATCCAGGGACGCATCCCGCTCGCGGCCGCGAAGGACGGGCTGTTCCCTGCTCGGTTCTCGCGGCTGCACGGCAGGCGCGGCACGCCGGTGTTCGCATTGGTCGTGTCGTCCGTGCTGGTGTCGGGCCTGATCGCGATGAACTACAACAAAGCGCTGATCGACCAGTTCACGTTCATCATCCTGCTTGCGACGCTGACGACGATCGTGCCATACGCGTTCGCAGCGGCTGCTGAGGTGTACCTGTTCGTCTTCGAGCGGGAGCGGTTCCCAGGCAGGCGACTCGTGCGAGACACGATCATCGCGGCCCTGGGATTCGCCTACGCGATCTTCGCCATCTGGGGAACAGGTTGGGACATCATCGGCAAGGGGTTCCTGTTGCTGATGGTCGGACTGCCCATCTATGTCTACATGGGTTGGCGCCGTCATGGCACACGCGTCCTCGAGCCGATCGAGACGCGTTCGCCCGAAGTGGTGCTGGAGCCCAAGCCGCTGGTCGGCGTGGGAGGAAGGTGATCCTGATGACACGACGGGTGCTGATCATGGGAGCCGCCGGGCGCGACTTCCACAACTTCAACGTCGTCTACCGCGACGACCCGAACAGCGAGGTCGTCGCCTTCACGGCGACGCAGATCCCGTTCATCAGCGACCGAGGGTATCCACCTGAGCTCGCGGGCCCCCGGTATCCGGACGGGATCCCGATCTACGACGAGAGCGAGCTCGCGCCGCTGATCGAGAAGCTGGAGGTGGACGACGTCGTGTTCGCGTATTCGGACGTCAGCCACGAGTACGTGATGCACAAGGCGAGCGAGGTCCTTGCGGCCGGGGCGAGCTTTGTCCTGCTCGGACCGGACGACACGATGCTCGAGGCCCGCGTCCCGGTCGTCGCGGTCTGCGCGGTTCGTACCGGGTGCGGAAAGAGCCAGACGACGCGGTATATCGCCGACCTGCTCAAGGCGCGCGGTCTCCGCGTGGTTGCCGTCCGTCACCCGATGCCGTACGGCGACCTGGTCACCGAGCGCGTGCAGCGTTTCGAGACGCTCGAGGATCTCGACCGTGCACACGTGACGATCGAGGAACGCGAGGAGTACGAGGCCCACGTCAACGCCGGCACGGTCGTGTACGCGGGCGTCGACTACGGAGCGATCCTCGAGCAGGCCCAGGAGGAGTGCGACGTCCTGCTCTGGGACGGTGGGAACAACGATCTGCCGTTCTACCGGCCGGACCTCCACATCACCGTAACCGATCCCCTCAGGGCCGGGCACGAACGCATCTATCATCCCGGCGAGGCCAACCTACGGATGGCAGACGTTGTCCTGATCAACAAGGTCGGGGGCGCGAACGCCGACCAGATCGCCTCGATCGAGCGGTCGACGGCCGAGCTGAACCCAGAGGCGACGATCCTGCGGGCGGACAGCGTCGTGGAGCTGGACCACCCGGAGGTCGTGGCGGGGAAGGCGGTGCTCGTCGTCGAGGACGGACCGACCCTGACGCACGGCGGGATGAAGTTCGGCGCGGGTGTCATCGCCGCCCGGCATGCAGGCGCCTCCCAGATCGTGGACCCCCGGCCCTACGTGACCGGGACGATCGCGGAGGTGTTCGAGAAGTACGACGTCGGACCCGTCCTGCCGGCCGAGGGATACTCGGAGGCCCAGCTCGGCGAGCTCGAGCAGGCGATCGCGGCGACTCCCTGCGACGCCGTGGTGATCGGGACGCCGATGGACCTCCGGCACCTCATCCGACTGACGAAGCCAGTGGCGCGCGCGACGTACCGGCTGCAAGAGCCGCCAGGATCTGGACTCCAGGGGGTCTTGGAGGGTGTCATCGCTCGCACCCGCTCGGTCGGCGTCGGCTGAGACGATTCACGGTCGGGCCCCGCCCTCAACCGGGCGGGGCCCGGCCTCATCCGATCCCCCAGAACCACGAGTTCGACATGCGCGGGCGTCGCGACGACGCGCGAGAGGTGTCAGGAAGCCTATGGGCCGTGTACGACCCTCCTGCGGACGATGGCCTTCCGTCCTTCCTCCGCTGCCAGGAGGACCCACGGCGTCACGAGAACGAGAAGCCACTGTGCCGTGGTGAGGGGATGCTGGCCGAGGGCGTTGCGGATCGGCGGGACGTACACGAAGGCGAGAAGCGTGAGGGCCTCAACCAGGACCGCGCCCACGAGCAGGCGGTTCGAGAGCGGCCCGATCGAGAACAGGGAGGCCGGTGTCGACCGGCATTCGAAGGCGTTCGCCATCTGCATCAGGACGATGGCTGCGAAGACCATGGTCGACAAGATGTCGAGCTGCATCCCAGCAGAAGGAAGTGGTTCGGCCGGCCAGCCGAAGAACAACGCCGCCCCGAGCGGCAGCATCGCCATCGAGGCGGCTGCCTCGATCGGACCGAGGAAGCCGAACGCTCGCCCAAGGACTCGCCCGTCCAGGAGACGGGCGCTCCTCGAGCGCGGCGGACGCTCCATGACTCCAGGTTCAGGACGCTCCGCTCCGAGAGCAAGAGCCGGCAGCAGATCCGTCCCGATATCCAGAGCCAACACCTGCAACACCGAGAGCATCAAGGGGATACGCCCGCCGGAGAGTGCCCAGACCGCGAACGGAGCAAGTTCCGCGACGTTGTCGGTGAGGTGGTACGTCAGGAACCGCTTGATGTTGTCGTACGCCGCACGACCCTCCTCCACGGCCTCGACGATGTGAGCGAAGTTGTCGTCGAGGAGCACCAGGTCGGCGGCTTCCCGGGCGACGTCGGTTCCCACCTTGCCCATCGCCACCCCGATGTCGGCTTGCCGGAGCGCTGGGGCGTCGTTCACCCCGTCCCCGGTCATGGCGACGACCTCGCCTTGTCCCTGCAGTGCCCTGGCGATGCGCAGCTTGTCCTCCGGAGCGACACGAGCGAGCACGGCCTCGTGGGTTCGCAGCAGGTTGCCGAGAGCTTCGTCCCCATCGGGAAGCTCGGAACCGAGCATGATCGTGTGCGCCGAAAGACCGGCCTCTCGGGCCACCGACATGGCCGTCGCCGGGTGATCGCCGGTGATCATGACGACGCGGATCCCGGCGCGCCGGCACCTCGCCACGGCTTCGGGGACCTCCGGACGAACGGGATCGGC
Source organism: Actinomycetota bacterium (assembly GCA_035250725.1). Lineage (GTDB taxonomy): Bacteria > Actinomycetota > UBA4738 > UBA4738 > HRBIN12 > DASSJM01. Next base: position 5,709 of record DATFEU010000272.1, on the reverse strand, counting down.
CATCCCTACGAGTCCGAGGAACTCCATCTCAGCCTCGGCTTCTCCTGGCGTCTCTGGGATCTGGCCGGCGAACTCCCTCCGAGCGAAGGCGAGCACGCGAAGGCCCTGGACCGCCAGGGAATCCACCGCGGTCAACACGTCTCGCTCCTCGTCGTGTCCGAAGGAGGCCGTCGCCGCGTTCAGACGGATGCTCTTGCAGATGGGGAGGATCGCCTCGGGCGAACCCTTCGCCAGGACTTCGTACGCGCCCGAGGACAGGATGTGGACCGTGCTCATCCGCCGACGCTCAGACTCGAACGGGAACTCCCGAACCCGTGGGGCGGTTCGTTCCTCGGCCTCCCGATCGACGCCACCCTTCTGCGCCAGGACCAAGAGGGAGCCCTCGGTCGGATCCCCGATGCAGCGCCATCGACCGTCCCGTTGCTCCACGCGGGCGTCCCCGCACAAGGTCGCAGCGTGCAGCAGGGTGCGAGCCTCGTCCAGCTCCTGGTCGACGAGCGGTCGATCCTCGATCAGGATGGTGCCCGCCGGGTCGTACCCCGAACCGGTGACGGTGTACCGGTTGCGGGGAGAGACCAGCGCGTTCACCGTCATCTGGTTGGTGGTGATCGTCCCGGTCTTGTCCGTGCAGATGACGGTCGTAGACCCGAGCGTCTCCACCGACTCGAGGCGCCGGACGAGAGCTCCACGACGAGCCATACGCGTGGCGCTCATCGCCAGGGACAGAGAGAGCGTCGGGAGGAGCCCTTCCGGAACAAGGGCCACGATGACCCCTACCGAGAACAGGAACCCGTCGCGAGCCGGTGTGCCCAGTCCGAGGGAGGCCCCGAAGAAAACAAGGCCGGTGACCAGGGCGAAGGCACCGATCACGCGCACCGCACGGTTCATCTGGATCCGCAGGGGGGTGGGCCGGCGGACCACCCCGGCGGTCAGTCGAGAGATCCCACCCAGCCGCGTGCCGGCTCCGGTGGCAGCCACGGCGGCGGTTCCCGAGCCGGAGGTCACGAAGGTTCCCGCGAAGACGACGTTGGGAGCGTCGAGCGGGTCGACAGGCGGAGTAGCCAAGCGCTCGGCGCTACGTGCAACCGGCTTGGATTCCCCCGTGAGCGTGGACATGTCGACCTTCAGACCAGACGAGCTCTGCATCCGAGCATCCGCCGAGATGCGGTCACCCTCGCGAAGGAGCACGATGTCTCCGAGAACGAGATCGATGGCCGGCACCTTCACCTTCCGGCCTCCTCGCCGCACCACCGCGGTCTCGGGGAGCAGCGCTGAGAGCGCGCGGACGGCTCGTTCGGCCCGGTACTCCTGAGCGAAGCTGAAGGCTCCGTTCACGAGGATCACGACGATGATCGCGACTCCCAGCTGCGGCATGCCGCCGACGAATGCAAGGCCGGCCGCCACCCACAGCATCAGAGCGAAGAAGTGAAGGAGTTGATCGAGAAGCTGTCTCACCAGGCCGGGCCCGCGGATCTCCGGGAGCTCGTTCGGCCCGATCCGCACCAACCGTGCAGCAGCCTCCTCTGCAGAAAGACCTCCAGCTGTCGATCGCAGGTCCGCGAGCGCGGACTCGGCCGAAAGGACGGTCATGCGCTTTAGGTCGCTCCACGCTGAGCCATCTGCCTGGGAAGGTCCGGCCTGGGTCTCGGCACCCGGACGTTGGCCGGTGCTCATGCGTCCGTCGTCCCGTCCACATCCGACCGACGCACATGATCGACCGGAACCCGGGGGGGTCGACGGGCGCCGCCTCTGCCGTGATCCTGCGTGGATCGCAGGTAGACGAACCAGTACACGAGGCCGACGAGGACGGCCCCTCCGACAACGTTGCCGAGCGTGGCGGCCGCGATGTTCGCGACCGTCGTCCCGATGTCGAGACCCGCGAGCTCGCTCCCCGACATACCCGACGCCGCCTCGACCGATGCCTGCCCCTTGAGCACCAGGCCCATGGGCAGGAAGTACATGTTGGCGATGCTGTGCTCGAATCCTGCAGCCACGAATGCGGTGATCGGGAACACGATCGCCAGGACCTTGTCGGTGACTGTCCGGCCTGCGGTCGCGAGCCACACGGCGAGGCAGACCAGGGCGTTCGCGAGGATCCCGCGCACTACGACCACCGTGAACGGCAGCGACGCTTTGGCAGCAGCGATCGACAACGCCGTCCCGCCAACAGCCGAATCCGCCTGTTCCCACCACTCGGCGAAGAAGACCATGGCCACCACCGAGAGCGCTCCGACGAGGTTGCCGACGTACACGAGACCCCAGTTCCGGAGGAGTCGCCCGAGTGAGATGTGGCGGCTCACCCAGCTCATCGTGATGAGGTTGTTCCCCGTGAACAGCTCCGCACCCGCGACCACGACCAGGATGAGACCGAGGGAGAAGGCGAGTCCCGAAAGAAGCCTCGTCGGGCCGAAGCCGAGCGGGGATCCGGTCGCGACGATGGTCGACAGTACGGCGCCGAGCGCGATGAAGGCCCCGGCCAGCACGCCGAGCACGAACGTGGTCTGGCTCGACGCCGTCGCCTTTGCGACGCCTCGTTCCTCGACGAGCCGAGCGATCTCGATGGGCGTGAGGCTTTCCACGCCCGCCATCGGATGCGCCCTCAGCCCAGTCATGCTGACCTCCCGCTTGCCTGCCGAGACCTGTATTCCTCCCGGATCCATGACTTCATCGTGCTCGGGAAGCGTGCAGCCGAAGGGGTCGAAGGGCCTCCCCCTTGCGGGTCAGTCGTCAGGGTCTCGACACGTTCAGCTGGTCAGTGACTCCCCGATCGGCATGCCGATGGCCAGCGCCGCGAGGGCGAGATTGGCGGCGAGGCCCATCCAGCCGCCTCTGAATCCTTTCAGGACGGACCGGAGACCGAAGTACGCGCCCACGGCGAAGGGGGTCATCAAGAGCGCCCCCAAGACGGCAGCCTTCCAGGGCTCCCAGTCCCCTTCAGCGCCAAGCTCAAGGACCCTTCCCGCGAGGGCGAAGCCCACAAGTGGCGCGGCCACGATCCACCACAGGCAGTTGCGTGAAAGCTTTGACTCACGGGCCCCCGGTATCTCCTCGGGGTGAGCGTGCGGGCGTCGCTCCGCCGGACGGGGGCGAATCGTGTTCATGGGGCCTCCTCGCATTGTGGTTTCAGGATGCAATGCGCGAGGGCGCGCCTGCAGGGTCCCAAGTCCCGGTTTCGACGGGGCCATTTCCGCACTCACAACCTTCCGTGTCTGAAGACAGGAGTCAAACGATGGCATTGGGATCAGAGAACTACTCGAGGACACGTGGCCCCCGCTCCCAAGGCCTTCCGGCCCTAGCGACGTTAGCCGACTGCCCTAGCTTGGGGGTGAGAGGCCCACTGAGGAGGTGTCACCCGATGCCACCGCACTGCGATTCGATCGACGGACCCGTGGTGAAGGCCGCGATCCGTGCGATGGACGAAGGGAGCGTCGAGCTGGTGTTGCCCTTCGTGAAGGAGGACGGCGAAGAGGAGGTCCGCACAGTCTTCGGGAACGTCATTGCCGCACGCACCTGCGGATCGGAAGCTCGCGAGGTCGCCGACCGATACTTCTTCGAGACGGTGGTCCGGGTCCACCGTCGCGGCGAGCACGCTGCGTACACGGGATTGAAGCCTGCCGGGCTCGACGTCGGGCCCGTGATCCCCGCGGCCGAACGAGCCATCGAGACAGGCGACCCCAACGAGCTGGTCCGGCTGCTCTCGGACTTCGTTCACGACGAGGTGAAACGGCGACTGGACCGCGTCACGGCTTTGAAGCCGGAATCGGATGCGCCCGTGCCGGAGGTGAGGGAGCACGTCGAAGCTGCGCTCGGACTGCAGGTCTGGTCGCACGGCGTGTACACGAAGCTGCTCGCCGACCTTCACGATCAGCCGGGAGGGGAACGGCACTCGGCCGGCGGCCTAGTCGCCGAGTGTTGACGCTGTGTCGCCGGCGCCCCAGCCCCTCTTCACGCGCACGGACGCTGAGGCATCAGGTGAGCCCTACTCGACCGTGAACGAGGTGCGCATCCCTTCCTGATAGTGGGCCTCATCCTCATCGGCGTCGTAGATGTTGCAGATCAAGGCGTAGTCCCCCGCCTCGAGGTCGAGCATCACCGACTGCGTCTCGCCGACGGGGATGTCCTCGATCTCCCCGATCACCTCCAGCCCCTCGCCTGCCTCGTCGACGCTGCCGTCCTCGACGGTAGGAAGCTGCGTGATGTCGAGATCCGTTGCGATGACGACGAACTCGTGGACGTCCTCGGGGCCGTCGTTCGTCGCTTCGAACGTCACCGAGCCGGCAGCGACCGAGGCCGGGTCGGCACTTATGGCGAACTCCTGGAGCCCAACCTGCACGGTCTCCTCCCCGTCGTCGTCGCAGCCCGAAGCAACGAGGCCGAGCATGCCGACGATCGATGCGCCCACCCAGAGCCGCGTACGCGATGACACGGGGTTCCTCCCTTCCGGCGGGGACCGCTTCGCTCATGCCCGCCCGTCGGACTGTACGTCCGCGACGACGCCCGCCGGGCGCAGGTGACGCGGGCGTCATGCAAGGGTCATGTCCCGGTCATCCATCCTTCTCGGCAACCGTGACGGTCCTGTCACGAACCTGGCCGCAGCGGGCGCCCAGGGCCTAGCATCGGCTCGTGCCGCGCGTACTGGTGGTCGATGACGAGCCGCGCATCGTCGACTTCGTGAGTCGCGCGCTCTCCGCGGAGGGGTTCCGGGTGGACGGCGCCAACGACGGAGCCAGGGGCCTCGAGCTCGCCAGGACCGGGGCGTACGAGCTTGTCGTCCTCGACCTCCTGCTGCCGGCGCTCGACGGCGAGTCGGTCCTTCAAGGGATCATCGAGGCTCGCCCGTCCCAACGGGTGCTCGTGCTGTCGGCGCTGTCCGATGTCGAGACGAAGGTCCGTTGTCTCGAGTTCGGCGCATCCGACTACGTCTCCAAACCCTTCTCGTTGGCGGAGCTGGTCGCGCGGGTCCGGGCGCGTCTGCGCCAGCCGGCATCCGGTCCCGAGCAGCGGCTCCTGAGCGTGCGAGGGACGACCCTCGATCTCACGCGGAGGGTGGCGGACTCGGGTGAGGGACCCGTCGGTCTGAGCGAGCGCGAGTTCCTCCTGCTCGAGCATCTGATGCGTCGAGATGGGGAGGTGTGCACGAGGCAACGCCTACTCGCCGAGGTCTGGGGGTACTCGTTCGACCCCGGCAGCAACGTGGTCGACGTCTGCGTCGGACGGCTCCGAGCCAAGCTCGGCGCCGGCGTGATCGAGACGGTGCGGAATGTCGGATATCGCTTCGACGCTTCGTAGACGGTGGGTGGAGATCGCGTGGGCGATCTTCGCCGCGGTCAACGTGGCGGTGATCCTGACGCTCAGCGACTGGGAGACCATCCCCTTCCACTTCGTCTGGGTCAGCCTCACACTGGTCTACGGGTTCCGAGCGTGGCGGCTGCGCACGACGATGATCGTCCTCCTCGCCGTGGTCGCGGTGTCGGGCGCTGCCCTGACGTGGACCGTCGCGCGGACGGACGAGGGTCCCGACGAGCTGGCGGAGATCCCGCTCATGGCGGCGATGTTCGTGGCGATGGTGTGGCACTCCCATCGGAGGCAGGCGGCGGTCGAGGAGGCTCGCAGGCTCGCCGAGTCCGAGCATCGGCTGCTCGAGGGCCAGCGAGCGTTCGTTCGCGATGCCTCGCACGAGTTGCGGACGCCGATCACCGTGGCGCGTGG